>CAMARL010000054.1 GCA_945860325.1 Spirosoma fluviale
TTTTCATTATACCCCATCATTTGATGCGTAACCACTTCCTTGTTGATCAGCCAAGCAACATCCGAAAATGCATGGTCCAACAACCATTTCATGGCCATTTGTTGTTTCACTTTGGGTACCACGATGTAGGAAGCCACTTGTTGGTTCGGCTTCGAATAACGTTCATAATAACCGCCAACGCTAGTGACTACATGTCCGACATACCGAAACCAAGCTGTCAATAATTCATCATTCACCTCAATCAAATCATCGTAATTATTGGTCTTCTTACTCGTCCAATCCGCCAAATTCTTAGCCACGACTTTCAAGTTTTTCATGGCATAATTTCCTGCCCTAACGGGGTCATTTCCTATATCCTCTGTCTGAGAGCTTGGATCAAAAGTGGTCCCCTGATTTCCAAATCGAAATCGCAAATCACCTGCTTTGGCTTCAATCCATTGATTTAATGTGGTAACCTCGTCTTCAGGTTTTACGGAATTTGGCAATATTCGATACCCCCAATTCACCGCATAATCATCATAAGGGCCCATTTTTCGAATGTAACGAACCCCCTTATCTTCTGGCTGAGCGATGTAGTTAAACCGAGCATAATCCATGATCGTTGCCGAAATACCCTGCGTTTTAGTAAACTCTGCATTTCGATAATCTTCCACCTCATACGAACTACTGGCCCCCATATTATGTGGAAAACCTAATGCATGTCCTACCTCGTGCGAAATAACCATTTCCATCATTTCGCCGATATCCTCTTCACTCGTTTCAAGCGTTCTGGCCTTGGGATTAGACGCGGCGGTCTCCACTAAAAAGCGATTGCGGTACGACTTTAAATGATTGTGGTACCAAATAATATCACTTTCAATAATTTCCCCAGTTCTAGGATCACTGACACTTGGCCCCAACGCATTTCTCGTGGTACTGGCCACATAACGAATTACTGAATAGCGAATATCCTCCGGTGAAAAATCAGGATCCTCTTCTTTGGTAGGTGGATCCTTGCAAATAATGGCATTTTTAAAGCCCGCTTGCTCAAAAGGCTTTTGCCAATTTTCCACTCCCTTTTTGATATGCTTTCTCAACTTCTCAGGAGTGGCCGGATCTAGATAATAGACAATTTGTTTGATGGGCTCTACGAGTTCCCCCCTTTTATATGCCTCCATGTCTTTCGGCTCTAATCGCCATTTACGGATGAAGGTTTTTTGGTCCGACTTAAGTTCTTCGCTAGAATAATCGTATTGTTTTTGGGTAAACCAACCAACCCTTTGGTCAAATAAACGTGGCTTCATCGGCTTTTCAGGCAATAAAATCATCGATTGATTCATCTGAATACTGATGGACTCCGTGTTGGCAGTCGATGAAGGTTTAGACGCCGAATAGGTAAAATCCTGAACCACTTCAATGTTCAAAGGAAATGACTTCACTGAGTGAATGAAACTACGGCTCGGATCTAAGCCTTTCACTTTATACGCTTCTCGTAAGGAAGCATTTAAACCACTCATGGCCGGTATGTCACTGTTATAAAATTTAGTCACGTCAATCACCACATTCGAGGAATCCTTGTTATACGTTTCTATATCAAAGGCGTACAAAGTAGGCTCATAATTATTTGCCTTCACTGAAATACTGATGGGCAAGGAATCATTGGCCACCACGGCATAAGATTTAACTTTAATTAAAATTTTCTCTTGGAATTTTTCCCAAACAATCAATTGCTCGTTGGTCGATGTACCCGCATTAAAATAGCCACCACCCAATCCATTAGGGATTTTTGAAATTCTACTAACCAATAGCATATCCTTACCAAGGTATTTTTTAGGTATTTCAAAATAATACTTATCTCCTACTTTATGGGTTGAAAAAACTCCTTTTTGCGATTTGGCTTCTTTGGTAATCACCTGATCGTAGTCTTTCGATTTCTTTTCTACTTTTTTCTCAGCAATAACCTCTGCAGGTTTTAATGGATCCTTAACTAGGTTTTTTGATGTTTGAGCGACGGATAGGTAGTTGGCGCTTAAAAATGAGATAATCCAAAATAATCTTTTAACTTTTTTCATGTGTTATATTGATGTATAGGTGTTTGTTTATTGGTGATTTTTCTGAAATATATTTTCAATTTCAGCATATTAACTTTCAAAACCCAATCAGGAGTAATTTGTTTTATCCAATGCAGTTTAAATGAAATCATGTCCCCCTATCCGTTTTTGGAACATTATTTAACCTTTATTTAATTTACATCCTTTATAAATTCAGATATATTTACGTTTTCTAAATAATCACCTTTTAAAAAATCATCATGAAAAAATCTTTCATTATTTTATCCATGTTACTCATGGGTATCAGCATCAACTTATCTGCTCAATTCACATCCATCAAATTAACTGCCGCAGCGGATACCATTTATTTAGGTGATAGTGGACGTAAACCGATGACGACTCGTGTACTTTCCTTTAATTATGAAGCAAAAACAGAAGCCGCTTTTGCCCAAGCATCTATGGATGTTCATCACATTAACCCATTTGATCTTCCTGAGATTTATGTGAATGGAAAATTGATTCATGCCCACATATACTTCCCATCGTTAGCCGCATCCACTAAATTTTCATTTTTTAAGGTTAAAGGCCTAACTGATTTAGTTGTCAATTCGCCGATTGGCAATGATAGCGCAAAGCTTAGTTTTCTCTTAACTGCTCAAGATCTATTACCTGGAAAAAATGTTATTCGAATTACCATTGGCAATAGAAGCATCGAAAACTTAGATGATTTCGCTATCACCAATCCAAAAATTGAATTGAGAAGTAAAACAGCGAGTGATACATTCTCTGACTATTCAAAATAAATCTCCCGTGTTCTAAATTTAAAAATCCACCTTTGCGGGTGGATTTTTTTTAAGCCTATCAGTCAAAAAATTCTATTGGGGCATCGCATGTAAAAGTTCCATTCCGGTGGAATATCTAGGTTTAAAGCCTGTCCAAAGCTTATCATTGGAATTCTTCTGAACATTCAAATATTTCATGTAATCCAATTTTTTCAAATGAATCCCCAAGAAGGCCGTCACAAAATGCTGGTTATTATTATTTAAACGGTATTCGTTCCAAGTGGGCTCCGAATAATGATTGTACTCACTTGGACTAACTCCATCAGCCAGCGTTTCCGCTGGTGGTGGATTGGGCGCCACATTATGACGTGCGTTTTGGTAGGTCAACAAATATCGATTGGCATTAATTGCCCCATCATAAATCGCTTTGATTCCATCCTCATACCCTGAGACGTCATCCAAACTTCCGGCCACAAAAAACGTGGGAGTCTTTAATCCCTTTAATCCTTCTTTATCCCACGCTCCTCTTTGCATGCCCCAAGGAGCAAAAGCAACCACCGCCTTTATTCTTGGATCTAAAGAAGCTTGGTATTCCGGTTGGCCCTCCATACGAACTCGAATCGCATGACTACCGCCCGAAAGTACGGCAAAAGTCGAATCCATTTTTGGACTATATCCAGCACCCGCCACATTTAATACCCCATATCCACCCATAGAATACCCCACAATTCCTGTATTTTCAACATCCACGATTCCTGATAAAAAATGCTTACTCCCTTGGCCAGAAAAACCAGCTAATGAATTCAATACAAATAACACATCCTTAGATCGATTTAATAAGGTGCTTTGAAAAGCTGCCCGGTCAGAATATGTAGATTCCGTATGGCCGATCGACACCACTATATAGCCTTTGGATGCTAAATTTTCAGTGAGGTAACTAAGCAATAAACGAGAACCAGGATATCCGTGAGACACGATGACCAAAGGATATTTTCCTTCTGAGCGATCAGGTTGCGCATCTCTCAGCGCACGCCCCAAATACGTGTAAGGAATCAAAGGTCGCTTAGGGTCATTGAATAACCCTAAAGTAGATTTATACGTTTCCAATGCTTTTTGGCCTGCAGGAATCACAGCGGGGTACCAAACTTCTAACGTAAGAGAACGGTCATAAAATGGATCCACACCCGCTTTTGATTTTAGTACATCCACTTGATTTTTATTTACCACGTCGATGGTTCGAACACCCACCGAATATTTTCCTCGGGGTGCTAATTCAGGGGCGCTGGGTAGCGCATCTCCCACGATAAAATTGGGTGAAGGCAATTGGGCCCATAACGGATTTAGGCTACAAAAGCCGATCAACATTATAACTGCAATGGATTTTATCTTAAATGGATTGTTCATTTAGAAGCGTTTTTTTGAGTTTAATAAATTCGTTAATCTTGCTTAAATTGTTGTGGATGCGCTTCGTCAAAATTAGTTAAGTCTTGATAAAACTTGGCAACACGCAGAATGGTTCCTTCGTCGTAAAGCTTCCCCACAAAAGAAATGCCTGTGGGAAGTTTCGTTTTTGAATCAAATCCGTTGGGTACGCAAACTACAGGATGGCCGGTTAAATTCGTGATGGCCGATTGATTTCCGCCGCCCCGGGAAGGACAAATAATTGCGTCAAATTGAGACACCACGGCGTTCACTTTTTGCATTAATAAATAACGGTGTCTTTGAGCGTTGATATATTCCACGGCTGGTACAAATCGGGAAGTTCGAAACTGGTTAGGCCAGTCCGATTTTGTTTGTCGGGTCAATAAATCATCCACATTATTTCGGGTTAATTCGTCAAACTGAGCTCCACATTCAGCACCAATCACCACATCCATGATGTTAAAAGGATAGGCCGTTGAATCTGGAAAATCGACGGGAATGAGTTGGACCCCCTGCTTTTTCAGCAAAGAAATAACCTTCCATTCATTCCTGGTTGTATCCTTAATTTTATCAAAATAGTTTTTGGCATATCCGATTTTCATCCCTTTTAAAGGGCGGTTGGCATCATAATTAAAAGGCCGATTGACCGCAGCTAAATCTTGGCCATCGGTCCCATGAATAAAACTAAAAACAATGGCAGCATCATTTGCCGAGCGGCAAATGGGGCCAATTTTATCTAGGCTATAACTTAAAGCCATCGCACCTGAACGACTCACACTCCCGAAGGTCGGCCTCAAACCCGTTGCCCCACAAGTCGTAGAAGGCGAAACAATACTTCCCCAAGTTTCTGTGCCAATCGCAAAAGGCACTAAACCAGCCACGGTGGCTGAAGCGGAACCGGCCGATGAACCCGATGAACCATAGGCTAAATTCCATGGATTTTTGGTTCTTCCCCCGTACCAATAATCGCCCATCGCCAAGGCACCCAACGAAAATTTCGCGACTAAAACTGCTCCTGCATCCCGAAGTCTTTGGTATACATAAGCATCCTCCTCGATTCGCTGATCTTGATATGGCGCGGCACCCCAAGTAGTTTTGGTCCCTTTGATCGCAAACAAATCTTTTAAACCATACGGAATTCCGTGAAGCAAACCACGGTACTTACCTGCTGCGATTTCGCGGTCGGCCTGCCTGGCTTGTTTGAACGCGATCTCCTCTTGCAAACTAACGACACATTGCAAAGCATCCCCGTGTTTCTTAATGCGTTCAATAAAAAAGCGCGTTAAATCGAGCGATGTTATTTGTTTCGACTTGATCAAATAAGCTAATTGGTCAATCGAATAAAATGCCAAATCAGATTTATTTGCAGGTAATTTAGCGATGGATTTAGGCCAAATAATCGGTCTTTGTTTTTGGTCAAATTTCATTCCTGGCAGCACAGGATTTTGCCAAAGACTCAAAGGCACATTATTATTTAAGCTTAGTTTATGCATGGCCTTGTAATTGGCTAAATTATCAAGGACATCAGAATAGAGAGTATCTAACTCTTGGCTTGTAAACTCAAGGTCAAAAACGCGTGCGGTACCTTGAAGATCTAATTTTGTTTGAGCTAAGGCAGGAACGCAACAAAGCATCAAAAACAAGATTTTTTTCATGTTTTGGACAAATTTGATTTTGATAAAAAAATTATGGTTGGGATAAAAAACTAGAAATTTGTTGGTTCATATCCGGGATTTTATTTTTCATAACGTCCCAAACAATTTTATAATTCACTCCAATGTAATCATGAATCAACCTATCGCGCATTCCAGCTATGTTTTTCCATTGAATAGAGTTCCATTTCACTTTTACATCTGCTGGTATTTTTTTAGTAGCTTCTCCTATAATCTCTAAACTTCTAACCACAGCGCGCTTCAATGTTTCGTCTTTTATGAAATCGTCAAACAACAAATTCTCGCTAACTTTTATCAGGTATAAACATTCGTCTTGAATATGCTTAAGGTATTCTTTTGAGTCCTTAGACATATTGCACTTCTTCTAAAATTTTAGGTCCAATATATGGGCTTAAGCCATTTTTGGTAACAACCTCAATTTTTTCATTTTTAAAAATGTGCTCAAATAAGTCATAAACTGCCATAAAGTTGTCAAAGTTTTCCTTTTCAGGCTCAAAATCAATCAATAGATCAATGTCACTCTTGAAAGATTGCTCATTATTGATGTATGAACCAAATAAGCCAACATCACGAATACCGAATTTCTTAAGCTTTTGCTTATTCGTTCTTAACGCATTTAATATGTTGTCCTTTGTTAACATCCAGTTTTTTTTCAAATATACATAATTGGTATTCTGAAATCAGGAAAATGCAAAATTCGCATGAATCGGAGTCAGAAATTATTTAGTTTTAGCGAATTACATCGTGCAACTCATATCAGCCCCACAACATTGAGGTGATTTGATTTTACCTTCGCATGAGCGGCAAATAGAAATTTGAACTTGATTCCCATCCGGTAAAGTCAACATATCATTTTCTAAAGGTTGATCACATTTTGCACAAGAAGCATTTACTGCCATTCCACAAGATTTACATTCGTACGTAGCCATATCGATTATTTTAAATTTTTGTTTATTCCTATGAACACCTCAAATGAGGTAGAAACTTAATTTTTAAATTTAGTTAATATTTATTTTTAAATGAAGTTTCTCATTTTAAATTACTCGTAAAACCTTTAAAATCATGAATTGTTTGGCTAATTTATTTAAATTTAAAGCACATTTCAGCATCTATCGCTCCTATAACCTACATGAAAATTAACCTCAGTATTGTGCTTTTATTGCTTGCTCAGTTAAGTCTAGCACAAACAAAATTGGTTTTACTGGGAACAGGAACACCCTTTGCAAATCCTGATCGGTCTGGGCCAGCTTTAGCTATCGTGGTCAATGGGCAAAGCTATGTGGTAGACGCCGGACCCGGGGTAGTTAGAAGAGCAAGCTCAGCTTTTGCTAAGGGTATTAATGGCTTGGACGCGCACCAATTAAAACGTCTTTTTATCACGCATTTACATTCGGATCATACGGCGGGCCTAACGGATTTCATCTTGACCCCAGCGGTTTTAGATCGAAATGCACCCTTAGAAATTTATGGACCCAAAGGCATAAAATACATGGTAAACCATTTCATGAAAGCATTTAAAGAGGACATAGATATCAGAATTCATGGACTGGAATTTGGCGATGCTAATGGATACAAGGTTAACACGCATGAAATAAATCCCGGACTTATTTACCAGGATTCATTGATCAAAATCAAAGCGTTCAAAGTAAATCACGGAGCTTGGAAAAATGCATATGGGTATAGATTTGAAACCGCGGATAAGGTAATAGTGGTTTCAGGGGATTGTACATATAGCAAATCCTTGATTGAAAATGCCAAAGATTGTGACATTTTAGTGCATGAGGTATTCTCCATGACAGGTTTAGAAAAAAGAGAACAACGGTGGAAAAATTACCACAGCACTTTCCATACTTCCCCGGCCCAATTGGCAAAAATAGCCAACACGGTCAAACCCAAATTATTGGTTCTGACGCATCAACTATTTTTCGGAACCAGCCCTGAAAACTTATTAAAAGAGGTGCAGAAAAATTACCGAGGTGCGGTGGTCAATGGAAATGATTTAGATGTTTTTTAAACATTCCATTACCTCATATAAATACAAGCTTATTGCCGAATACAGCGAATTGAGAAAATGAATTATTTAATCGGCGCCGCAAATCCAATCTTCGCCAAATCATCAAAAAGTTTTTGAACTTTAGAAATCCCCTTTGAATCATTTAGGTCATAATACCGGTAAACTTCCATATCCGTTTTGTGTATACCGTTTTCCTGAATCGCTCCCTGTGATTTATATTCAGAAATCACCCAATCAGCCACGATCTTATAACTTACTTTATCATTTTCCTTAAAACGAAATGCACGATTCAAGGTGAACGTTGGCGCATCTGCTTTAATTTTTGTCTCAGGATATCCTTCTAGCATGCTAAATTCCATTGGTTTGCTTGTGGCATTCATGGGAGAACCGGCAATGACAATAGGCTTATGAGGACCTTTGAACCTTTGAATCGCTCTCAAAGCCATTAAAACGGACGTTTTATGATGCCCATGCTGGCCTGCGTGTGGAAGCATCGTGATAACGAAATCATAGTCACGGTCGGCCAATAAGCGATCCATTCTTCTTTCGACATATGAGATATCCCAGTTTTTTCCCGAGATATAGGGCTTAGGATCTGTCGTGTACCAATCGTCCGGTTGCTCCATAAAATAGATATTGCGAACCCCCATAATTTTACCGGCATTCAAAATCTCCTGCTTTCTCAGCATCGGTAAATGTGTGCGAGCAACAATGGAATCCGTTAGGTTTAAGTTGTAGTAGAGGGCACCCAATTGTGAATCGGCAAAGCCTCCACCCCCGTCGGTCATCACGGCCATATCCACAGTCCCTTTCATTTCATGGGTAATTTTAAACATGGTCACTGAAAAACCTGTTTCATCATCAGGATGCGCTGTGACCACTAAAACTTTAGGTCCTTGACCGAATAAAGACAAGGTCATTAAGGAAAAAATTATTGTGAAAAAAGTGAGTGTACGTTTCATATGTATTTGGGTTTTATAATTGTATTATTTGGCGTTAGCCAATTGATGTATGGTATTTTGAACAAGGCCATAGATCGATTTCCCATTCTGACCCACGAGTTGATATTTTATTTCCATCCCCCAAGTCGGCTTAATCGCAGGAATAGTCAAAAAAATCGATTTCATATCAGGCCCTAATGCTGCTTTTTCCACCTGGATGGTTTTTTCATTATGATGTTTGGATCCATATTTTCTTGATCTCAACAAATCCCAAATCTTAATTTGATAATTAGTCAAGTTAGAAACACTCATAGAACTTAATGGGTTTGCAAAAACTAATTGAATCCCTTTGTTGGTCGCATGAATTTCCAAGGGCACATTGACCGGTTTATTAGTCGGTTTTATCCGATATAATCCACCCAGTTGAGATTGTGTGGAACCCCAGGCCGATAAACCACAAAGGTACAATTGGCCATCTTGCGAATTAAATCTTCCCCGCATAATTCCCGTAGAGAATCTTGGCATGGGCAATTCTACAATTCCCCCTTGCAACTGTCCATTTACTTTTTCAAATGGAATTACAAAAACCTTTCCATATCCATAGGAAAAATTCAAGAGCTTCCCATTGAGGGATCCCCAAGCGGGACTATCTACCCATAATAATTCCGATGGAGATTGATCTAATTCTCGATCCACCCAAACAAGCGGTTGCTCCATACTTGCATTCGAACTATCTGGATGCGCATGGTAGCTGAACATATTTCCATAAAATCCACCTTTATTGACCCAATTGATACGGTTCATCGGATTCCAATGTCCCTCTTGGTCCGTGACAATAAAACTGCCATCTGGATTTATACAAACTCCATTTGCCGCCCTAAATCCCGTAGCCGTAATCTCCGTTTGCTTACCGTCTTTACTTACTTTAATTAAAGTTCCATGTTGGGGTACTAATGCCTCCCTTGCATGCCGAGCGCTTTTGGCATAATAGAAATTCCCCTCCTTATCCGTCTGCAGACCCATTGCAAATTCATGGAAATGATCTGTCACCTGATGGTCGTTGTTGAAACTCTCATAAAAATCAGTTTCCCCATCCCCATTAAAATCGTTTAACCTAACTAATTGGTCCCGACAAGTCACATAAATCACTTCGTCAATGACTTTAATTCCCAAAGGCTGAAATAACCCAGAAGCAATCCTTTGCCATACGAGTTTCCCCGTATTAGTTGTAAAGCCCTCTACTTTCCAAATATCTCCATCGGTGGCACAAACCACTCCCTTATTTTTATCTTGATAGAAATCAATCCCACTTAACCTTAATTGGCTTCGCCAAATGGGATTAAAAGGTGGATTCAAAACATCTACTTGGAATGCCCCCTCATCAGTTCCGGCAATAATATCTGTCGTGATTTTTTCTGGATAACGTGCTAAACCTCCACGAGTTAACCCTTCTAATGAAGGGGGGTCTTGGCTTGTTTGAGCCCAAGATACAAGGCCATTCACCGAGGCCTTAGCCATAAATAGTTTAACTTTTACGTCT
>CAMARL010000055.1 GCA_945860325.1 Spirosoma fluviale
ATCAATTCCTCATCTAAGGCAATTGGGATTTCCGACTGCCTACATAAATCAGCCATTTCATTCCATTGCCCAGCCTTGATCGGTTGTTCAATCGAATGTATGCCATATTTTGATAATTTTTCTAGTTTATTGGCAGCTTCATGAATCGGAAATGCTCCATTCGCATCTAATCGGATCGTCAACTCTTTTTCCGAATGGGCTTCTCTGATCGAGCGAATGAGGTTCATTTCAGATTCAAAATCAATGGCGCCAATTTTCAATTTTAAACAAGTTAAGCCCTCGGCCAATTTTGACTCAATTTGTTTTTGCATGTATTCCTTCGAACCCATCCAAATCAAACCATTGATGGGTATAGGGTGTTTTTTATCTGAAAAATCATTTTGGAAATAAATGCCATTTTGTTGATTTAAATAATCGAACATGGCCATTTCTGCGGCAAATCGAAAGGATGGTTGGTCAAACGGAATTACTGAAATCCATTGAGCCACTTCTGTTTTATCCCTAGGTAAATCCCTAGATAAACGATTAATGGTCAATTGGAAATCATCTAAGACATCTTCCTTGTATTCTGGACTAAGTCCAAACAAGGGCCCCGCTTCTCCCAATCCTACAAACCCCGTATTCTCTGGATGGGATATTTGCAAAAAATAACTATTTTTTTGGGTTAATATTCCTCGTGACGTTCCCGCTTCTACATGAAAATGTAAGGTTCTTCGTTTTACTTGAAATGTAGTTTTGGACATGCATGCAATTTATTATTTTCTTCTGAGTTTTGCTGCCTGATCAATTATTTTTAGCTTTAACTTATAATGATAAGAACAATTTTGACTTTTATTCCGGCTTTGCTTTTTAAGGCGATAAGTTCTGTAAGGAATTTATTGTTTGATCGCCAAGTACTTAGCTCGCATAAATTTTCTTCCCCCTTTATCTTAGTGATTGGTAATTTATCCGTGGGTGGAACAGGTAAAAGTCCTTTAGTTGCCTACGTAGTCCAACATTGGCCTTGGAAATCTGAAGTGGGTGTTCTGAGTCGGGGTTATGGCCGTAAAACCAAAGGTTTTCAATGGGTTCAGGATGTGTCAACAGCCATGCAAGTTGGGGACGAACCTTTAGCCTATAAAAAATTATTTCCTCATGTGCCTGTAGCTGTTTGTGAAAAAAGGCCAAAAGGCGTTCAAAAAATGGTGGAAGATTTTCCATTTCTGGATACGGTCATTCTAGATGATGCCTTTCAACATCGTCGGATTACTGGAAACTTGAATATCGTTTGTACCACCTATAACAAACCCTTTTTTGAGGACCAAATGATGCCTTTAGGGCGATTGAGAGAATCTATTTCGGGTATCCATCGGGCAGATGCCTTATTTGTCAACCGTTGTCCTCAGGATTTTAAAGAATCTGAGTTTACACGAAAAGCGAGAAAATATGTCCCCGCTTCCATTCCTATTTTTTATACGCACATACAATATGGTCAGATCGTTGGTCCCCATCCTAAAAAAATCAAATGGCATTTGCTAGCAGGCATTGCCGATCCGACGCCTTTTTCTGAGTATGTATCGAGTCAATTTCAAGTTATATCAGAGCGTATTTTTCCAGATCATCATTCTTTTACGGAGGTTGAATTAAGTAAGTTGAATCTAATGGCGAAGCAATTGACCCCCGATGAAGGAATTATCACCACATATAAAGATTACATGCGTTTACTGGATTCATTTTCTGCTTGCCCAGACCTTAAATCCAATTTGCATTATTTACCGATCGAAATGTCATTTGTGAATCAAGAGAAAGAGTTTTGGGCTTGGTTGGGCAATAAAATGAAAAGGTAATTCCCATAAAAATATTTACCTTTGATCCGTGAAAATAAGGAGTATACTTATATTTTTTATGTTGGTTTTGCCCATAGCTTTTGCTTTAGGGCAAACTCCTATGAGGCCACAATCATCTGGTCAAGGCTCAATGGATCCTACCCAACCCAATCCTAACGGCGGATTTCCTGATCCTAAACTTTCTAAAACTCCCACTCAATCCTCCAAAAGTGGCCGAGCAGCTTTGGATGATTCTACCAAACAGATTTATGGCCCTAATTCCACACATTACTTTTTAGAAAGTGACATACTAAATGCTAAACTTGTTAATCGAAATATTGATACTACTTTGCATTTATTCCAACGGTACCTATTTCAAGAAAAAGCCTATTTTTTGACAGCAAATCTTGGAAATGAGGGTACAGCGGTGAGAAACATCTTTGTTAAATCTCCTAATGCTTTAGGAACTCATTTAGGTTATAATGCCTATATGCCTTATGCTTTTGACACCGATGAAGTCAAATATTACAATACAAAATCCCCCTTTTCCGATATCGATTATAGCTTAGGAGGAGGTGGTCAAACTCGCCTGAATTTCTCTTTTGCAAGAAACATCGACTCGCTTTGGAATATGGGCTTAGAATTACAGCGTGTTGTTGCAGATAAAGTGTTAACTGATGCGGCGTTCAAAAAAGGGGATCAAATATTATTAGGCCAATGGGGTGTTTTATTGCATTCTAATTTTCGCTCTCGTAATAATAAATACCGCATTTTAGGCCATTTAAATTACTTTGACCAAGGAACAAATGATCAAGGGGGAGTAAAATTGACTACTGGGCAGACGCCAACAGCTGCCTTAAATTACTTAGATAATACGGCCATTTTAACAAATTCAACTAGCCAGTCTAATGACCAATTTTTAAAGTTTCATGTATACCATGAATTTATTGGGTTTAAAGGCTTGCAATTTTTCCAACGATTCGATTTAGAAACGCGTAAGGTGAAGTATAGAGATATGGATTTTGACATGTCATTAGCAGATCGATTCTATCCCAAAACCTATATTCAATACATTAAAGCACCTTCCGTACCTGATTCCATGTACAATGAAAATCAATGGAATTCCTATAGTCATCAAACCGGGATTAAAGGTGTATTTAGGAAATTCATTTACAGAGCTCATTTGAAGCAACGTTATTGGTCCGTTTACAATCCCATGAACGATGCCAAACTAGATCGTTTTGAAAATTACCTAGGTCTTTGGTTACATCAGTCCTTCTCGGATAACATAGATTTTACAGCGGAAGGAGAATATCTTTTGGGATCAGATTATAAGTTGGCGGCTCAGTTCACCTCCCCCTGGTTTTATGCGAAGGTCCAACGAACCTCTACGAGCCCTAGCATCGCACAAAATTGGGTCCATAATATTTCGTATCGTTGGAAAAATGATTTTGCCAATATCCAATTTGATGTGTTGGAAGGAGGATTGGAATACAAATCAAAACAGTTTTATGTAAAACCTTATGTCACTATTCAGCGCATTGGGAATTGGGTTTATTTTGATTCATTGGCCAACGTAAAACAAACGAAAGAAGCGATAGGAGTATTTAGGACCAGTGTAGATGTAGGTGGAAATTTTGGGAAGTTTGAGTGGGGAACTCGGTTTCATGCCAACACAAGTTCCGGTCCAGATATCATCAGAATGCCTAGTTTTGTGGCGAATGCCAACTTAGCCCTGAATGTTCAATATAAGAAATTACTTTATTTACAGTTTGGTATAGATCTTCAGCATCAATCCGCTTATTATGCAGATGCTTATATGCCTGCATTCCAGCAATATCACCTTCAAGACTATTTTCAGCTCCCTGCTTATGTGCAGGCTGATGCCTATGTAAATCTTCGAATTAATCGTGTCCGATTATTTTTCAAAATGTCCAATGTCACGCAAGGACTTTTAACCACTAACTATTACGCTGCCTATTTGCATCCTGCGATGGGTAATGTTTTTGGTTATGGAGTCAAATGGCTTTTGTTTGATTAAATAAAACCTGATCAGTATACAGAAACAGGGAATATTTAATAAGTTTGTGCTTTACAAAAACCTGTTAAAATATGTCTCAAATTACACGTCGAGAGTGGGTAAAAGGAATGGCTTTGGCTACCCTTGGATCCGTTGCATTTTATGATGCAAAATCAATTTCTCCTACTCATTTTAATTTTACCCTTGCCGAAGATCAAACTTTAGAATTAATTATGGGAGCCATTATTCCAGAGTCTTCCATTCCAGGTGCCATCAGTTTAGGAGTTCCCGTATTTGTGAAAACGATGATGAAAGATTGTTATGAGGCAAAAGCCCAACAAAGTTTCAAGAATGTCATGGGCGAAATTCCAAAACTATTTTTAAACGAAAATAAAAAGGAAATATCCACGGCCACTGAGTCGGAAAAGGAACAATTTATTTTTCAGATGGAAAAAGGAAAACATGGGGTGGAAGCACAAAAAACATTGGCCACCCTAAAAGGCCTAACGATTCAGGGATATATGTCGACTGAATACATTATGGTCAATCATTTAAATTATCAAATGGCTCCCGGATTTTTCAACGGTTGCGCCCCAATAAAGAAATAAGTCATGTATATTTTAAATAACGCGGAAAAACGCACATACGGAGCTATCGTAATTGGTTCAGGGATAGCAGGTGGCTGGGCCGCTAAAGAATTTTGTGATAAAGGAGTTAAGACTTTGGTCCTAGAGAGAGGGAGAAAAGTGACTCATAATGAGGATTACCCAACAACTTTAATGAGCCCTTGGGAATTCCCACATAGAGGCCGGTTAACCAAAGAGGAGATCGACGAAAACCCTATTGCCAGTAAATGCTACCAGTTTAAAGAAGATTCGAAACATTTTATTGTCAAAGACAAAGAGCATCCCTATGAGCAAGATAAACCCTTTGATTGGATTCGTGGGTACCAGGTAGGTGGTAAATCCTTGCTTTGGGCCAGACAAACACAGCGCTGGTCGCAGTTCGATTTTGATGGTCCGGCTCGAGATGGATACGCAACGCCCTGGCCCATTAATTATAAGGA
Organism: Spirosoma fluviale; assembly: GCA_945860325.1. Lineage (GTDB taxonomy): Bacteria > Bacteroidota > Bacteroidia > Cytophagales > Spirosomataceae > Aquirufa > Aquirufa fluvialis_C. Next base: position 4,892 of record CAMARL010000055.1, read on the forward strand.
TATTGATCCGTGGTATTCCTATGTAGAATATTTTGCAGGTATTTCCGGAAATAAAGATGGATTAGATTCCTTGCCTGATGGTGATTTCTTACCTGGCTACGAATTGACCTGCGTAGAAAAACACTTTCAAACTGAATTAAAAAAGCATTATACCGACCGACATGTTATTTCGGCTCGTTGTGCTCATATTTCTGAGCCACGAGAAATACATCTCCAACAGGGTAGAGGGCGGTGTTTGAGCCGTAATTTATGCCAAAGAGGTTGTCCTTATGGGGGTTATTTTAGTTCAAATGCATCGACTTTACCTTGGGCAGCTAAAACGGGTAATTTGACATTGCGTCCAGATTCTATCGTAGAATCTGTGATTTACGATGATAAAAAGAAGAAGGCCGTAGGTGTTCGCGTGATTGATGCGCACACGAATGAAATGGTGGAGTATTACGCGAAAGTAATTTTTGTTACAGCGGCCGCATTAAATACCAATGCGATATTGTTGAACTCAAAATCAGATCGCTTCCCTAATGGTTTAGGCAACGATAGTGGGGTCCTAGGTAAGTTTGTAGCTTTCCATAATTATAGGGCATCAATATCAGCTGAATATGACGGGTACTTTGACTTTAAAACGGAAGGTAGCAGGCCAACTTCAGGATATGTTCCTCGTTTTCGAAACTTATATAAACAAGAAACGAATTTTTTACGTGGATATGCTGCTGGAATGAGCGCAAGACGTGCCAATACCACAGATCGAGATTCCGTAGGCGAGAGCTTAAAGAATTCGTTATTAAATCCTAAATGGACTAATTGGTCAGCAGGTTCTCACATGATGGGCGAAACAATTCCTAAGGAGACGAACAAAATCACATTAGATCCCATAAAAAAAGATGCGCATGGTTTACCGATCATGCACATGGATGTTTCTTATGATGACAATGATGATAAAATGGTGAAAGATTTTATCGAGCAATTTACGGAAATGTATACCAAAGCTGGGTTTAAGAATATACGCTCTCGAGATTCAAAACAAGCGCCCGGTCTAGATATTCATGAAATGGGTGGTTGCCGTATGGGAAATGATCCAAAGACTTCGATGCTCAATAAATGGAATCAAATGCACGCTGTTAAAAATGTATTTGTGAGCGATGGAGCCAGTATGACTTCTACGTCCACACAAAATCCCTCATTAACGTATATGGCATTAACTGCCCGAGCCGTAGATTATGCAGTAAAAGAAATGAAAAAGGGCAATCTATAATGCAAACATTTTTAGGTAAAACAGCAGCACATATTTTTGGGGAGCATCCCATCGAAGAATTAAAAGATATTGCTATTGTGATGCCCTCGCAGCGTGGGGTACTTTACTTAAAAAAAGAGTTAGCTATTTTAGGAGATAGACCTTTTCTATCTCCTTCTTTTTTCACCATTGAGGAGTTTGCGCTCCAAATGACGGATTCTACTTTAATTGACCCCATTCAGTTGTTGCTGGAGGCTTTTGCCTGTTTTAAACAGGTAGATGAACAAGTCAATTTTGATCGTTTTATTTCTTGGGGCCAATTAATGCTTAAAGATTTTGAAACGTTAGATATGTATTTGGTCGATCCGTACCAAATATTTTCTTTTCTGTCGGAAGTGAAATCTCTCGAGCGATGGGGAAAAGAATATGGGGAAGACAATCCAGAGAAATTTATCACCCCACATACGACCTCCTATTTTAAATTATTTGATCATTTACTAGAGGTGTATATTCGTTTGCGCGCAAGTCTAAACGCTAAAGGTTCCGTGTATCGGGGAATGGCCTATCGGAAATTAGCCGATTCCTTGGCCGCTGGGAAAGCATTACCCAAGACGTTTAAAAAAATATATTTTGTCGGTTTTAATGCACTTTCTAAGGGAGAGGAAGAGATCATTCGTTTGTTGATTAAAAATGGAATGGCTCAGACGCTTTGGGATGCAGATGCTTATTATGTGGATAATACGTTTCACCGAGCAGGTACTTGGCTGAAAAAATATTCGGATAGCTCCTCCAATGAATTTTTATCGCGAGGACCATTCCAATGGAAAACGTCGGATTTATTGGACAAGGCCAAGCGTGTTGAAATTTTAGGATTAGCAAATCCAAGTGCTCAGGTGTTTGTGGCCATGGATATTATTCGGAAATGGCAACAAGAATACGGGACAGAAGAGCAAGTGGCGCTTGTTTTAGCGGATGAATCGTTATTAGACCAAGTGATGTTATATGTGGGAGAGTTTAAGGAACGACTAAACATCACCATGGGATATTCATTGAAGAAGACGCAAGTATTTTCCTTGATTAATTTTTGGTGGGATTTGCAAAAACAGTCGGTTCAAAGAAAATTTTCTGTTTCCACCTTCAAATCAGTTTGCTCACATGGATTAATCGATTTATATATCCAGCAGAAAAGCAAGGTTCAAAAGCGAGATTTCAAAAGGGAATTAAACGAATTATATACGAAGACCGATTTGTATATTCCTTCAGATAAGATTTTATCATTAGCTTCAGATCTACCTATTTTAAAAGAGTTGTTTGCTCCTAGTTTTAATGCCTTTGTGGCTATCTTAAAATGCCAAGAAACCTTATTGGAATCAATCTTAAAGAGTATTCCAGACCAACAATGGGATGAGGAAGCGGAAGCTGTAAAACAAGCTTTGGCGGTTATAGAGTCTTTATTGAAATCTTTTGAAGCAGATGATTTTGTGTCGATTGCTAGTGGGAAAATATTGTTGACCCAATTGCTCTCTCAGCAAAAATTGACTTTTGAAGGAGCTGAAAATCGTAGTTTGCATGTGATGGGTTTGCTAGAGACGAGAACCTTGGATTTTGACCGAGTGATTGTCTTGTCTATGAATGAAGGAAGTTTGCCCGGAACGAGAAAGCGCGAAAGTTTGATTCCTTTAGATATAGCCAATATGGCTCATTTTTCGTTGCCAACATTCACCCAGGCAGATGCGGTAGCTTCATACCATTTCTATAGGCTTTTACAAAGGCCTCGTGAGGTAGTTTTATGTTATGTTCAGTCATCTGATAAATCAGGGGTAAAGGAGATGAGTCGATTTATTAAGCAAATGAAACACGATTGGAAACGAAAAAATCCATTGATAGAAATTCATGAACCTTGGATCGAGTTTTCGGCCAATGAGGCTGATTATGAGCGAAATGATGGATCTGTTAAAAAATCACCTGTTATCCTGGATAAAATAAAATGGAAATTGGCCAACTCAGGGCTTTCCACCTCGGCATTGACGATGTTTTCTACCTGTAGTCTTAAATATTTTTATGCTCAAATATTGGGTATGCGAAAGGAAAAGCAATTAGAAGATGAGTTAGGTGCGGATGTATTTGGTACTTGGGTGCATAAAGTTTTGGAAATAGTCGACAAGGAGGTTTTAGAAAATTATGAGGGCATCTATGATCGTGTCAATTTAGAGGAGGTTGTTTCTGGTCTAGACGGATATCTGGAAAAAGCAATGAAGTCAATTCAAGAAAAAGAAGGTGTCTTTGAGCTAGAGAAGGGATTTAATTTTGTGCTCAAAGAAGTCGCTAAAACGTTGTTGGAGTCCTATTATTCAAAATCTAATTTTTCAAAAAACACTCAAATAATTGATTTAGAATCCACATTGACCACAAACCTAAAAGTTCTGTGGGGCCAAGAACACCTAGATGTAAAAGTGACCGGGCGAATCGATCGATTGGATGTATTGGACAACCGTGAAATTCGTATCATTGATTATAAGACCGGCAAAGTAGAGAGGTCGGAATTGAAATCAGGAGAATTAGGTTTGCGAAATTCAATTTTGTCGGGCGAATTAAAGCCTAAAATACTCCAACTCTGGTTATATAAATTTTTGTTGGCCTCCGAACTAGTACATGTATCTGAAAAAAATGAACAAGTTTTGGCAGGTTTAAGCCTTCAATCATATTCGATCAAGCCAGGAATTATTTCCTTTAGAAATTTAAAGGAAGGAGTTTTAAGCGATGAAGAGCAAGATTTATGGTTTGAATCAGGGCCTAATTGGGATCAATTCTTACAGGATTCTCAAGAGGTAATACAAGGTTGGGTTCATCAGATTTTAGACGTAAACACGAAGTTTGAAAAAACGAAAGAAGTTTCAGATTGTCAGTATTGCGATTTTAAAGTGATTTGCCAGAGGGAATTATAAGATTGTTCCTATATAAAACGCATAAAAAGAATTAATTTTGCATCACAATAAATTATATCAAAATGACATTTCAAGAAATCAACGACAAAATTGTTTCATTAGCTGCTCAAAAAGGAGGCCAAGGGGTTTCTTTTAAATTCGCATTTCCTACAGGTATCATCGTTGTTACCGGTGAGGGCCAAGTTACCAATGAAAATTTAGATACTGATTGCACGATCGCTACCTCTGAAGAGACCTTTACAGCTATTTTAAATGGCGAATTAAATTCCATGATGGCGGTTATGACAGGAAAAGTAAAGATATCGGGCGATATGACCGTCGCAATGAAATTGACGAATTTGATTTAATCGATGGACTTTAAAGACACCATCGTTGCATTAGCGACACCGGCTGGCGTAGGAGCTATTGGGGTCATACGGCTTTCAGGAGATCGAGCGATCGAAATTGTGAATGACGTATTTCAACCCAAGGACTTATCCATTCAGACTTCTCATACCCTTCATTATGGTCGGATTGAGTCAGCAGGTCGCGTGTATGACGAGGTAGTCGTTAGTTTATATATTGCCCCAAAATCGTATACAAAGGAACATGTCGTGGAGATTTCATGCCACGGTTCTCCCTTTATTCAAGAAAGTTTAATCCGATTATTCACCGAAAAAGGGGCTCGGTTTGCGCGCCCTGGTGAGTTTACCCAACGCGCATTTTTGAACGGAGCCTTTGATCTTGCTCAGGCGGAGGCAGTTGCCGATGTCATTGCAGCAGATTCAGCGGCTGCACAGTCGGCGGCTTTGCACCAATTAAGAGGTGGATTTTCCAAAGAACTAGCCGCTTTGCGAGAGGAGTTAATTCATTTTGCTTCCTTAATTGAATTGGAGCTTGATTTTGGTGAAGAGGATGTGGAGTTTGCAGATCGTAAAGATTTGGAAGCCCTCGTCAACCAATTACTAGATCATGTTCGTCCCTTGATGGAAAGTTTTCGGACTGGAAATGCTATCAAGAATGGCGTGGCGACTGTTATTGTCGGTAAACCTAACGCTGGTAAGTCGACCTTATTAAATGCATTATTAAATGAGGACCGTGCCATTGTTTCTGAAATAGCTGGAACCACTCGCGATAGTTTAGAGGACGAATGGACTTTAGGCGGCATTAAATTCCGATTAGTGGACACAGCAGGTTTGCGCGAAACAGTCGATGTGATTGAGGC
>CAMARL010000056.1 GCA_945860325.1 Spirosoma fluviale
CTAAACCAGTCAAATTTGGTACCATTTTTACGCGTATAGGGCTCACCGTCAATTTCCCAACCGCCATATGCTGCATCAAAATCACCAAATGCACGAACGGTATTAGCTCCTCTTCGTGGGGATTCGTATGGCCATTTCAACTGAGTTATATTTTTAGGATCAGCGGGATCATAGGGTTGGCCAGCTTCTAATAAACAAACTTTGGCACCCGCTTTAGCTAAGGTATATGCGGCCATTCCACCACCAGCTCCTGAACCTACAATCACTACGTCGAATACCGTTTGTTGGGATTTTATGTAAATACTATCGTTAATCATGTTATTGTTTAGAGATTTTGTATTGAATTCAAAACTAAAAATTTATTGCTTGATTTAAAAATTTAATTTAAGGTATACTACTTAATTATTTTGGGCAATTAATAAATATTCTAGCATGATGGTTTGAAATAAATGGCTTTTTTTTTTAATTTAAAATATTATTAATGAACCTACTTATAAATATACACATGATAATTTCTCGTTTTCGTTTCGTGAGCTTTCTTGCTCTCATATTTTTTATTTCCACTCAAGGATTTGCTCAAAACAAATTAACGCCAGAAAAGGCGTTAAAAAGCTATATTTCCAATGGCGATGCCACGTATTCTTGGGTAATCAAGGATTCCACCAAGCTAGGTAGCTCCATGGCATACCAATTAGTTTTAACCTCTCAAAAGTGGCATAATATTACTTGGCGTCACCAATTGACCATTGTCGTTCCTGCGACCATCAAATACGACGGGGCCATGTTGTTTATTACAGGGGGATCTAATAAAGACGAGCAACCGAATTGGAGTACGGATGATAATATGTGGCCCATTTTAGCGGCTATTGCTTCTAAAAATAAAGCGATTGTGGCTTTAATTAAACAAGTGCCTAACCAACCGCTTTTTGATGGGAAAACAGAAGATGAGTTGATTTCGTATACACTTCATCAGTTTAAACAAGATAAAGATTATTCTTGGCCCTTGTTGTTTCCAATGGTTAAAACAGCTGTTCGATCGATGGATGCCATTCAGGAGTTTTCAAGTAAAAAATTACATCACACGATTAATAATTTTGTTATTTCAGGTGCGTCAAAAAGAGGTTGGACTACATGGTTATCCAATGCCATCGATGACAAACGCGTGAAGGCGATCGGCCCTATGGTCATTGATATGTTGAACATGCCTAAATCATTAAGCTATCAGTTGGAGACCTACGGCGAATACAGCATTCAAATCGAGGATTACGTAAAACTAGGTATTCCACAGGGTGCAGATACCCCAGACGGAAAAGCCATTACGACCATGGTGGATCCTTACTCGTATCGGGATAAAATGACGATTCCTAAAATTATTTTTATTGGGACCAATGATGAGTATTGGACGGCTGATGCGATCAAACATTATTACGATAAGATTCCTGGTAAAAATTTAATTCATTATGTACCCAATGTAGGTCATAATTTGGGAGGTGGAAAGCAAGCCCTTGAGGCGTTAAGTGCCTTTTTTGGCCTAACATTGCAGGACAAGGAATACCCTGTTTGTACTTGGAATGTGGCTAAAGGAAAAGAAGGGTTTGAACTGACTGTGAATGCTGCCCCTGGCGATTTACAGGATGCCGCTATTTGGTGAACGACATCTGCGGATCGAGATTTCCGCAATAATTTATGGTTGACTCGCCGAGTAAAACCCGAAGGTTCCGTTGTTAAATACACCATTCCTTATACCAAGAAAGGTTTTCAAGCCTTCTATATGGATTTGAAATATAAAGATCCTAACGGAGGTAGCTATACGGTAAGCACCCGTGTGTTTACTACGAATACTAAAGAGGTTTTGTAAGGCATTAGGTAATAGATAAAATTAGGTAAGAGGTAATAAGTAATAAGTAATATAAAAGAGGTAATAGGTAAAAAGTAATAGGTAATAAAGCTAGAATTAGATATTGAAAATATTATTTAGTTTATAACTAAACCATAATTAACCATGCAAGCAAGTTTTTTATCTGTGGTTTTATTGCCTCTCGCACTCGGCGTCATCATGATGGGCTTAGGCCTATCTCTCAGAATAGATGATTTTAAGCGAGTTCTCGTTTTTCCAAAAGCGGTTTTGATCGGTCTTTTATGTCAAATGATTCTTTTGCCTATCATTTGTTATTTTATCGCTTCTGGTTTTGGACTTTCTCCTGAATTAGCGGTGGGTTTAATGCTACTTTCGGCTTCGCCGGGGGGGCCAACGGCCAATCTATATTCCCATATTGCAAAAGGGGATGTGGCTCTAAATGTTACATTAACAGCAATCAATAGCTTGATCTCTGTGTTCTCTATTACCTTCATTGTTAATTTTGCGATGGCTAGTTTCATGCAATCCGACCAAGCCATTCCCTTGCAATTTAAGAAAGTAGTCGAAGTTTGTGTAGTTGTTTTGGGACCAGTTTCCATCGGAATGATGATTCGTGCTTATGCCAGCAACTTCGCTGAAAAATTAAGTAAGCCAGTCAAAATAGCCTCTGCTTCTTTTTTAGTGCTCGTCATTGTATTGACCATAATTAAAGAAAAATCGCACATTGTCCAAGACTTTCAGATAGTCGGTTTTCCTACATTATTGTTAAACGTGCTTAGCATGGCTATCGGGTATTACGTTCCGCGATTATTTAATTTGGCCAAAAGTCAGGCCATTGCCATCGGAATGGAAATAGGCATTCACAATGGAACTTTAGCGATTTTTATCGCCTTAAGTGTCATAGGAAATAGTGCCATGAGTATTCCTGCTTTAATTTATAGTTTGATTATGTTTTTTACAGCAGCCATTTTTGGCTATTTGGTGAATTTGAAAAATCAAAACTAACTGATTGCGTTTAGCATTCAATCGGAATCAAACCCATTGGAATAGTAACAAAAAGACCGAAGAAATAATCTTCGGTCTTTTTATTTAAACCCTAAGGAAAATGTTTTTCTTATACAAAACATACAGGAATGTCCATTTGATACCGGTATAGCAAATGGCTAAGGCGACGGCATTAAAGGGATCGCCGATCATTTGGCCTAACCAGTGGAACATTCCGTCTGTGGCATATTCCCAATCAATGATCATGCCAGATAAATAAATTAAAATGGAATTCATTCCAATGATACGGAAGAAAAAGGCCCATTTTTGATGCCCTTTAACGTCAATAATGTAATAAAATATCGAAAGTAGGACTAAGCTTATTCCGCCCACTAGCATCACAAATGAACTTGACCAAAGGTTTTTATTAATGGGGAAATCAAGATTCCAAACCAAAGCGATCGCAATAAAAATCACCCCTAGGATAGCCATTTTTTTCGTTTTGGCAGTCCCATCGCTTGGATCATTTTTAAGGAAATTTCCAGTGAGGATTCCCAGTAAGCCAGTAGAGATAGCTGGTATAGTAGAAAAAAGACCTTCTGGATCGTGAATTCCTCTATGTAATTTTCCTGGCATCCAAGTGCGATCTAAATAGGAAGCGAAATTACCCGCCTCGGTCAAGTCACCCGCCATAAAGCCAGGCGCGGCATTAAATTTAAGTGCTAAATAATAAAAGATGATTATACCTACAAACCAAATGAATTGGGTCAATTGCTTTTCGGTATATAAAAAGATAATGTTGGCAAACATATAGCCTAGACCGATACGTCCCAGCACACTTCCAAAGCGAATTTCTTCCAAGGGTTTAAACTCTAGCCCATTGTTATAAATAATTCCAAGAATGACCAAGATTAAACCCCTCTTGATTACTTTTTGTAATAATTGTTCTCTTGATTTTCCTTTTTCTAGCTCCTTGCCTAAAGAATAAGGAGTGGCCACACCTGCCATAAATAGAAATAGTGGAAAGATCAGGTCATTAAATGTAAACCCGTTCCACTCAGGATGTTCTAATTGGTTCGAGATGAAGCCCCAGAATGGCGATCCAGTTGCTTTATATAAGAATTTAAAAATTTCTTCAGCACCCATAATCCAAAGCATATCAAATCCGCGAAGTGCATCTAAGGATTGAAGGCGTTGAGCGATAGGAGAACTTTCCAGGGTAGAGCTTGTTGTTTTCATAGGTTTTGATTAACCGCTAAATATATAAATAAATTAGCTTTTCCACTCAATAGTACGATTAAATGCTATAAAGTAATTTTCTTAGTTGGGTCGATACGCAGCCATAAAAATCCGCCTAGGATGACAATACAGCCGATGATTCTGACGGGGATATCCCAACTTCCTGTCGCCGCAAGGATGTAGCCAAAAGCGATGGACATGATGGTGGAGCCCAACTGCCCCGCCATCCCCATGGCTCCTGCCACTGCGCCAGCATTTTGTCCACCTATGTCGGAGGAGGTAGCCCAAGAAACGGGTAAGGTAAAATCTTTAAAGGCTAAGCCAAAAGCTAAAACGACTATCGACGTAGTGGTATCCGGAATGAAGGTTGCCGTCAACATACAAATGCCTGACATCACTAAGCCAAACATGCCCACCGCTCTGCGGCCCCATTTTAGGCCTCGTTTTTTAGTTAAATAATCGGACGAAAATCCGCCTATAAAACAGCCGACAGTTCCCAATATAAATGGGAGGGAGGCTAAAAATGCAATTTGAGTATCATCGATTCCTCGGCCATTTTTCAGGTATTTTGGCATCCACGAAAGATAAAAATAGGCTCCATAAAGCAGGCAATGATACATGCCCATGAGTGACCAAATATTGGGATCTTTTAAGATTTTCAACACAATGGAAAAGCTATCGCCTCCCGATTTCAACTCACGTCCTTGTTCAATGTGCGCTATTTCTTTTTCGGAAATATTAGGCATATCACGGGGTTCATCTTTAAACCAAAGTCCCCAAAAGGCCGCCCAAATTATTCCTAAAACACCAAAAGCGTAAAACACATAGCGCCAACCGTACGTTTGCATGATGAAGAGGGATAGGAAGGGGGCTAATGCGGCACCGATTCGACTAGCGATCCAAATAAATGATTGCGCTCGACCTGTTTCTGACTTGGGGAACCAACGAGAAATTACGATGGTGGCGTTTGGATAGGCTCCAGCTTCTCCGATCCCAAACAGAAATCGGATGATAAATAACATGGTAAAGGTGCTTGAAAAACCAGTCAGTATCGTGAATACTGACCAGGAAAGTACTATTCTAAAGAGTATGGATTTGGGTCCTTTTCGATCACCCCATAATCCCACCGGTATTTCAAATAAGCCATAGGCAAAAGCAAATGATCCTAAAATCCAACCAAATTCTTTTTCTGATAAATTAAGTTCTTGCGTAATGGCAGAACCCGTGATGGAGATTGATGTTCGATCTAAATAGGTGATGATGGAAAATAGTGCCATGACGAATAGCACCCAATATCTTTTATTCATGTAAATTGGCTTATCAGAAAATTAATTTTTATTTCTTCGTCTTTAGCTTTACTAAATTTGAAAATTTAGTAAAGCTGACGAAGGTACAGAAAAATAGATAATTATATTGCCATTATTGACTAGCTTATTGATCATTTTAACTGATGTTCAAGGGTATCATGATTTGTCCTTGGTAAAAACGGTTTTTGGAGATATATAATTAGGGTATCCAATATTTAAATAAAAATATTTTAATTTTATTTAGGGTTATTCCAATGTTGTACGACTATAGCTTACAGACAAAAATTAATTATTCTCAAATGAATTTCAAAGGGCTTGAAGATCAACTATTGGTTTTAGGTTTAAATCAGGGGCATTCCGCGGCCTTTGAAGAAATTTATTCAAGATACTGGTTTAAAATTTACAGAATTGCCTTTAATCAAACAGGAAATAAGGAAGAGGCTGAGGAGCTTGTACAAGATGTTTTTTTGAGTATTTGGAATAGAAGAGAGACTATTGTTATTCATAATTTGGATTTGTATTTAGTCATTTCCATCAAAAATAAAGTATACGATTTAATACGTTCTAAAATAAATTTCCGCAAATATCAAGAGCATATTATTTTAAAGGAGATAGATTTTCATTTTAATACAGATGAAATTGTCAATTACACGGAATTGACTGATGCCGTTGAAAAAGTACTTTCGTTATTGCCTGAAAAAAGTGTTCATATATTCAAAAAAAGTCGGTTCGAAAATATGAATACAAAGGAAATTGCGATCCAAATGAAATTGAGTGAAAAGGCAGTAGAATACCATATAACTAAATCCCTTAAGTTTCTAAAAGAAAATTTAAAAGATTATTCACGTTTAAATTAGGTTAATTTTTATGACAAAACAGGAATTTAATTTACTGTCGAATAAATACCTCCAAGGCATGTGCTCGGGGGAGGAAGAATTGTTGTTACTAGAATGGAGCGAAAAACTAGATAATGAAAATCAGTTGACCATTTCTTCAAGTGAAAAGGAGGAAATAAGGGGTAGAATCTTGAGAAATATTCATTCAAAAATCCCTAATAAACATTTTTCAAAAATCACTAAAATTGGCTTAGGTGTTGTAACAAGTTTAGCTGCTTGTTTATTAATCGTATTTCTATTGAATGTTCAAACAATCGAAAGTTTATCTACTAAACCGAGTAATTTATTCGGAATGGAGATGAAGAACATGACCTTAGTAGATCAAAAAATCTTATTAAAAGATGGTTCATTGGTCATTTTGAAACCTCAAAGTAGTATCAATTACGGAAAAGATTTTAACGTTAAAAAAAGGGAAGTTTTTTTAATTGGCCAAGCATTTTTTAAAGTTAAACGAAATGTTACCAAGCCATTTGTCGTGCATTCAGGTGATTTAAATACGGAGGTATTAGGAACTAGTTTTTGGGTAAAATCAAACGCAAGAAACAATCAAATAGAAGTTTCTGTCACAAGCGGAAAAGTCTCTGTATACTCTAATAAAGTAAGTGATAACAATAATTTAAATGGGGTTATTTTAACTAGAAATCAAAAAGTTGTTTTTGATATAGTATCCAAGACTATTAATCCCACCATAGTGGATAATCCGTTGCCAATTCTGACTCCTGATTTTTCCAAGGTACAACTTGTTTTTCAAGCAACTCCACTTCAATCTGTTTTGTCAACCATGTCAAAACACTATGGGGTAGAAATAATTTTAACTAATCCTAAATCGAATGATTGTCAAATCACGGCGGATTTAAATGGATTACCAATGTTTACCCAATTAGATTTAATTTGTAAATCTATCGCAGCTACCTATGAAAAACGTGGGACTGTCATTTTTATAACTGGAGAAGGATGTAATTAAAAAAAACAGAAAGGAGAAATACTCCTTTCTGCCTATAAAATAACCCGTGACAAACGCCAATCTGAGGCGGGTTAAATGTTTCAAAATGTTAATTTAAAAACTTGTAAATCTATGAAAAAACACCGATTGAACACCCAAAATTTGTGGCTATTTATGAAAATTACCTTTAGTCAGCTCTGCTTAGTTTTATTGTGTACGTCTTTAGCTGTTGCACATGAATCACAGGCCCAAGAAGTATTAAACCGATCTGTTACCATTGTAGGTCAGAACATTAATTTCAAATCGGTTTTAGCTCAAATTGAAAAGCAAGCTGAGGTTAAGTTTGTGTATAGTACTAGAGTTCAGACTAATCAAAAAATGAATTTGAATTTGCAGAATGCTAAGCTTTCAACCGTATTAAATGAAATTCTAAATCCTAATTCGATTTCATATGAGGTCATTGAGAATAGAATTTTATTAACGAAATCTAAGATTGATCTTCTTAATTCTAATTCTCAATTGAATAATCAAGAATCTGAATCATTGATTATAGATACCAAAACGGTCAAAGGAAAAATTACTGACGAAAGTGGAAGTCCTATTCCCGGTGTGAATATTCTCATAAAAGGAACGAATAAAGGAGTTAGTAGTAATATTGATGGTACCTATACATTGAGTGTTTCAGATGATAAGGCAATTTTAGCCTTTAGTTTTGTTGGTTTTATCACTCAAGAAGTTTTAGTTGGAAATAGATCAATGATCAACATCAGTCTTGTGTCTGAAAATAAAGCCTTGACTGAAGTAGTGGTTGTGGGTTATGGTACGGCAAGAGCTAAAGATTTAACAGGCGCAGTGGCGATTATCAATCAAAATACGATTAAAGACTTACCTGTTTCTACGGTAGATCAAAAAATGATAGGTCAGGTTGCTGGTATGCAAATTCAGCAATTATCTGGGCAGCCAGGTGCAGGAACCTCTGTAAGAATTAGAGGTAGTGGATCTTTAGGGGCAGGTAACGAACCCTTATATGTGATTGACGGAATGCCTTATTCTGCTGGATTAAATCAAGACTTTAATCCTCTTTTATTAATAAATCCAAATGATATTGAGTCTATTTCAGTATTGAAAGATGCTTCATCTACGGCAATTTATGGATCTAGGGGTGCTAATGGTGTCATTATGATAACGACCAAAAAAGGTCAATACGGTAAATTACAAATCAATTTTTCTTCGATGACGGGTATGCAGGATGTGCCTAAGAAAGGGCGCCCTGAATTGATGAATCAGAAAGAATTTGTTGAAATGCAGAGAAATAAAATCGACATAGCAGTATTAAGAGCTGAAAATCGAAAAACAACGGTAGCTGATTATCCACTTGAATATCAAAATGTAGATCAATTGGTTGGTAATGGAACGGATTGGTACGATTTAATCTTGCAAACCGCTCCCATTCAAGAACACAATTTAAGCATTCAAAGAGGTACTCAAGATTCTAAAATCAATGCAAGTTTTGGTTATTTTAAACAAGATGGAGCATTGAAGTTTACTGGCGTCGAGCGATTTACTGGTAAATTTGGTTTTGAATCTAATCTTAGCAAAACGGTGACCATTGGAGGGTCGTTACTTAACTCCTTGGTTAACCAGAATCGGACCAATACCAATTCTAGTAGGGACGATGTGATTGGAGTTTCATTATGGGCTAATCCGGTGATGTCGCCATATAATGCGAGTGGTCAATTAATTCCGTATGTTCGATCACCTCAGAGCAAATATCATTCGGCTTGGAGTTTTATGAATCCTTTATTCTTATTACAAAATACGACCCAAATGCAAAATCAATTTCAGAGTTTAGGGTCTGTCTTTCTAGAATGGAATATATTACCTGATTTAAAGTTTAAAACATCTTTAAATACGATTTATTCTTCGTTAAAATACAATCAATTTGTGCCAAGTACCGTTGGCACATCAACAGCAAATGTGCCGCCTATAGCAGGTAATGGTAGATCTTCTAATTCTAGGTCTGAAACATTTGACTGGTTAATTGAGAATACATTAAATTATAATAAAAATATTGGCAAGCATCGTTTTAATGCGGTGGTAGGTTACACTACCCAACGTAGCAATACAAGTGGTTTGAATTTAAATGCTTCTCCATATTCAAATGACTTAATCCAAACCATCAATGCGGCTCAAGCTATTAGTTCATGGGGCGAAAATGCGCAGGAATGGAGTTTGATTTCCTATTTGGGTCGGGCTAATTATTCATTTGCTGATAAATATTTAGTGACAGCAACTCTTAGAACAGATGGGTCCTCAAGGTTTGGACTTAAAAATAGATACGCAGCCTTCCCTTCATTCGGAGCGGCATGGCGTATTTCTGAGGAGGCATTTTTAAAGGATAGTAAAATTATATCGAGTTTAAAATGGCGCGCTAGTTTAGGCAAGAGTGGGAATAATAACATTGGAAACTATTCTTCTTTAGCTGCTATAAACCCTGGTTCCTATATTTTTGGAAGTAACCAGGTTTCCGCTTCATTCGTTGGTATTTCCAATCCTTTCCTAACTTGGGAGGAATCTGATCAGTTTGATACAGGTTTGGATATTGAATTATTTAATAATCGTGTTAGCTTGATTTTAGATTATTATAATCGTGAAAGTGCTAATATGTTGTTGAATGATGTCATTCCTGCCATTACAGGATTTAATTCTCAACTCGTAAATAAAGGAACTGTTCGAAATAGGGGTGTTGAGATTTCATTGAGCGCAAGCCCTATTCAAGGTAAGTTCAACTGGGATTTTAATTTTAATATTGCTATTAACAGGAATATGGTTCTTTCATTAAATCAAAATGGAGATCGCGTCTTGTCTGG
>CAMARL010000057.1 GCA_945860325.1 Spirosoma fluviale
TAGCTTCCATCCTATGCTCGGAGTTGATACATAAATTTGATAAGGAGGATTTATTTTCAACCACTAGAACGGATAATCTAGGCATGCAATCCATCCTAAATTCATTCGGATTTGTGCCGTCAGGCATTTCTTACTTAAACTTGACCAAGACGAGATTACTCGAATTATATATACGGAACGGCAATCAGTTTAATCAAGAAAAATCTATGGAATTTGACTTTGACGAATGCATCAGTCAAAGTTGATTCTCAGTCCTATTGATAATTCTTTATTTAAAATAAGATAATCTTAAGGTAACATAGGGATTAAATTCTGCACTTATTTTTGAGTTAAAATAAAAAAAACATGATCAAATTTAAATTTATTTACCCTGTTCTAGTTGCGGTTACTTTATTTTCATGTCAAAAAGATGAAGTTGCAACACCCTTAGAAAATACACAAAATGAAGATTTAAGCGGCTATCAAGAAATAGCTTCCATTAATTTAGGCGGTTTAGGATCTGCAGAAATTACCGCTTTTGACCCAAGTACGAATAGACTATTTTCAGTAAATAACGGCTCAGAAAATAAAATTGACGTTATTGATATTAGTAACCCCTCTAGTATTTCTGTAATTAAGTCGATCAGTATGACCCCTTATGGCGGTTACGTTAATAGTGTAGCAGTAAGTAATGGAAAGTTAGCTGCAGCCATCGAATCAACAGACAAGCAAGCGCCTGGTAAAATAGTGGTATTTAATACGACTACTTACGCAGAAATTAAATCCATCACGGTAGGTGCATTGCCCGATATGGTTACCTTTTCACCAGATGGAAATTATATAATTTCCGCCAACGAAGGTGAACCAAGTGCCAATTATCTAAATGATCCAGAAGGAACTATTTCAATTATTAAAGTATCAGACTATTCGGTAACTACTTTAAATTTTGCTTCGTTTGAAAGTCAATTAGCTAGTTTAACAGCTAAAGGATTTAGAATTTTTGGACCCGGCAAAAATTTTAATAAAGACATTGAGCCAGAATACATAAGCGTCTCTGATGATTCAAAAACAGCCTATGTTACCTTGCAAGAAAACAATGCGATCGCTGAAGTAGACATTGCAAGTGCTACCATTAAGAAAATTACCCCACTAGGTTTTAAAGATTATTCGTTGGCTCCAAATGCGATTGATGTGAGCGATCGAGATAATAAAATTGAGTTTAACCCCGTATCAAAACTTTTTGGAATCTATATGCCAGATGCGATAGCATTTTTAAATTACAACGGAACTCCTTATTTATTTACAGCAAATGAAGGTGATTCAAGAGAATACGCGGCGTTTACAGAAATGAAAAGAGTTAGTGCTGTTTCTTTAGATGCGACAAATTTTCCAACTGCATCAGCACTTAAAACTGACTTAAATTTAGGAAGATTAAATGTTACAACCACTTTAGGAGACAATGATTCAGATGGAGATTTTGATGCATTATATTCTTTAGGATCTAGATCATTTAGTGTGTGGAATGCTACAACAGGTAGCCAAGTATTTGACAGCAAAAATGAGCTAGACATTAAGGCAAAAGAATTAGCGGTTTATGATGATACCAGAAGTGATGACAAGTCGGTAGAGCCAGAATCAGTTTGTATTGGTCGAGTTGGCAACAAAAATATTGCAATTGTTGGTTTAGAAAGAGCAGATGCCTTTGCTATTTATGACATAACTATTCCAACAGCACCGGTTTTTGTGAAAATGTTTAAGACAGGCGATGCCCCTGAAGGAATCATTTTCATACCCGCATCCAAAAGCCCCATTAAGCAAAGTTTAATTGTCATCAGTAGCGAAAATGACGGTTTGGTTAAAATATATAAGTCAACTAAATTATAAGGTAAAATAGTTTAGCATGTAATTCGCCTACCCTAGTTTTTTCTCATTATTCGGGATAAGTTTTAAATCAAAAGGGTTTATGAAATAGAAATCATAAACCCTTTTCGTTTTGGAAAATTCCACTGAGGTTAAATCAAGATTTAGCCCATTAATTGTGTGGTTACTATAACCATTATCAGAAAAATAGTTGCAATACTAGTATCATTTCTTGGGACAAAAACTCTTGTACTCCACATAGGTTGACGATGAAGGATTAATAAAGAAAAGTCTTGGTATTGGAAAAGAGCTGTCAATGAATCAATCCTAAATACGCTTTCTAGAAAGCCTCTTGACGCGCCTTACGCAGCTAATGAACATCAAGGCGAAGTCATATCATTCAAATCCGATCAAACAGGATTTATGACCATTTCTGAAACCAAAGGTTATCCGAATGATATTTACAGAATTAGTCTTTATGTACGAAAATAAAAAAGGGATAGAAAAAATCTCTATCCCTTTATAATACACTAAACACTATTATGAAATACTAATTATTTAATCAACCACATTTGGTCATTAATATCATCTTTACCAGCATATTGACTTGTAATAGCTGCAGTATAATTAGTTGAGTTAGCTGTTCTTTCTGTCGCTGGATAGATCCAACGTAAAGCGATACGATTCGAGTTTCCATTACCCACTCCTGAAGAGAATGCAGGGAATCCAGTTCTTCTCCAATTGAAGTATGCTTCCATACCTGAGTTCATAAAGAAGGCTGCGTATTTTTGAGAAATAATTTTCTCAATTCCTGAAGCCGCATCGTATTTAACTGAAGATTGCTCATAAAACGTATTGAAGTTGAAGCTAACTGAGTACTTTACTAAGTCGGCAGCATCCCGTGCACCTGACTTCGAGTAAGTCATTGTATTTGCACCTTCCGCGATACCATAAAACGACTGAGAAGCCTTGATACCTTTCTTATACCAATCTTCCGCTGAACCCGTAGCCCATCCACGTGCATATCCTTCCGCAATGTTGAAACATAATTCAGGATAACCCACGATGAACGTATTTTCTCCCGCGTAGTTTTGGTAGTAACGAGCACGGTTTTGGAATGAGTAGATGCCTGGAGCGAAACCTGCGCCATTAGTTAAACCCGCATTTTTCGCCATGTCATCGATATTATCACCAGAACCAGCACCGCGATATGCCGTGTAGTCTGAAGCTAATTTGCCGGCCTTTAAATCTGAACCTGCAGGCTCACATGTAATCATCACACGTGGATCTTGAGTTCTAGCTAATAAACCAACATACGTAGAAGCCATGTTTTGACGAGTTGCATCAAAACCAAAGTTGTCTGGATTAGATGGGTATTTGTTGAAGTTGTTCCAAACAAATTGCAAAGACTCACCATTCGATCCTAACAAGGGATACTTCGAAGGGTTACTTACCATTTCAGCAAATTTCGCTTTAACACCTAATTCCGCATCTGCATCTTTCTTAGACAAAGTGATCAAGACACGTAAACGATAAGCATTCACCACTTTTTGCCATTTTTTCAAATCTCCACCGAAATAGAAATCCCCAGAAATCGTCTCGCCTTTCGCAATTAATGAAGTCAAGTCCGAATTCGAATCATCTAACCACTTCAAGATTTGCGTGTAGATAACTTTTTGTGAATCATATTTAGGTGCAATATTTTCGATCCCTTTTAATGCATCTGTCATAGGTAAATCACCCACACGCTTCGACATTTGATCAAATAAATAGGCACGGAAGAATTTTCCTAAGGCTGCGTAACCATTCACATCGGCTAAACCTAATTTCTTTGCTTCCTCTTCCATTTTTACTACGTTTTTCAACGTTGTATATTGGTTTGGCATTTGACCTAAGTTATACTCATTATTTGCATAATAGTTATAATTAGAGCAATAGAACTGATTATAACGAGCCTCCGCTGAGAATGGACGACCATTATCGTTCATTACGTTGAATTCCACAGCCTGCAATACTAATGATGCAGGAACTTGTACCGCGCGGTTAGAGTCTTTCTCTAACTGGTCAAACGTTTTCTCGCAACTGCTTAATGCAATTAGTGAAAAGCCCAACATACCTAAAATTATATTTTTGATTTTCATTGTATGAATCATTTAATAGACATGAAAAGATTAGAATGTGAAGTTTAAGTTAACACCGTAACTTCTAACTGAAGGAGTTTGAACACCTGTAGCACCGTCTGTGATGTATTGAGACATATCAGTATCTTTTGCCTCAGCAAAATACAATAGGTTACGCCCTACAAAAGAGATGTTGGCTGTCGAGACATATTTCCCAAACCATGCATTCGGCAACTTAACACCTAGCACAACTTCCTTTAACATACCGAATGAACGGTTCATTAAATTTCCTTCGTTTGTGTTGTAATAACGACCTACATAATCTTGTACATACGTCTTCACCGTGTTAGGAGCAAATTGTAATTCAGAGAAGTTGGTCACTTTTCCATTTACATCGTATTTAATTGCAACCTTATTAGAAACAACCACACCTTCTCCTACGAATGCTTTAACTCCTAACGCATCTTGTGGGCGCGCTTCAGCAAAAATTCCTTGAGTAGTTCCGATGTGACGACCTCCACGGTACGATTGTTGTTGGGTATAATTGATAATTTTACCCCCAATACGACCATCAAATAAGAAGCTTAAGCTTACATTCTTGTACGTAAACTTGTTATTGAAACCGAAAACAAAATCAGGGTTTGCGTTACCTAAATATTGTGATTGAGTTCCCGTCAATCTTTCTGGTATACCACCTGATGTGTTGATGATTTTTCCTTCCGGCGTGCGAACAAAAGCTGAACCATATATTTTATCCGTGCGATCTCCTACTTTTAAAAATGTATTTAAGCTCGTAATACCTGGATAAATTTCTGTTAACGTTTGCTCAAACGTAGAGTAGTTGGCTAACACATCCCAGCTAAAGTCAGCCGTTTGGATCGGTGTTCCTGTTACTGAGATTTCATATCCTTTCTTCTGCGTTTTGATACCATTCACTAAAGCAGATGTATAACCTGACGTAGATGAGATAGGTAAAGCGAAGATGGAAGGACCGTCATTTGAGATAAAATATGCCGCGTCTACTGCGATACGATTTTTAAATAAACGTAAGTCCATACCGAATTCCGTTTGAGAAGTCTCCGATGGATTTAAATTCGGATTGCTCAATTCATTACCATAAGCCGCTCCCGTTTGGTTATTGTAATAAAAACCCGTTGAGTAAACTGTATTGTTTTGATATGAAGGACCATCATAAGGTGAGTTATAATTTTCACCTGAATATGTTCCTACACGGTTATCAATCGTAGAAGACGTTAAGCCGTCTTTCACATTGGCATATGATCCACGGAATTTCAAGAAAGAAATCGTTTCAGGCAAATCTACATAATCAGATATCACAGAAACCGCCCCGAATGAAGGATAGAAGAATGAGTTTTTGCCTGCTGGTAAAGTTGACAATTTATCAACACGTCCTGTAGCGAAAACTGTCAAATATTTCTTGTATGAAAAGTCAGCTGAGTAGTATGCTGAAAGAACATTCATGTCAGAACCAAAGTTAGCTACTTGTACTGGGTTAGATGAATTCGAGAAGTTATACAAACCCGGTACGTTCAAGTAGTTCGTTGTCGCGAACATCGACTTGTATTGGAAAATCCTCTGAGATGCACCCGCGTTGATTTTTGTATTAAATCCTGGTAAGATATCCTTATCAAACGTTAATAATAATTCTGTATTATTTTCGAATAAAGAACGACGATCTTCACGGTAATCCCCACGTCGCTCGTCACGGCTATAGGTACCTGCAGAGTAAGGGAATTTCTCTGTTCTCAACATATCCCAAGTAGTCACCTGAGTACGTGCCAATAAATTCAAGCTCTCATTAAATGTATAACGCAAAGACGCCTGGCCAATGACATCCGTCTTGTAGTGAGAACGTAACCACTCGTAAGACATGAAGTAAGGGTTATTGTAACGTTGGTATTCCGCATAAATTTGTTGGATACCTTCTTTTCCCTTTTGCCAGTAGTTACGCATATCATCCACATTCCAGTCAGCACCTGCCCAATACACAATGTTGTAGATGATCGAGTTAGGACCGTAGTTTACATCAGGAATATTAGGTGTATACTGGCGGTTGTATTGTAAGTTGGACTCAAATTTCAATTTATTTGAAAACTTATAATCAGCCGTGATGTTGAAGTTCGTCATGTTCAACTGCGTATTTGGAACAATTCCCTTTTGGTAAATATGAGAAGTTGAAAAACGCAAATTGTATTTCTCTCCTGTTGCCGCAACTGAAATGTTATTCGTAGATAAAACCCCTGTTTCTAAGAAACGCTTCAAGTTATCTTTTCCACGTGCGATCCAAGGCGTGCTTGAACGCTTGCCAGTAATAGGATCCACTGGTGAATCATATTGAGGAATTAATTGGCCATTGAATTTTGGACCCCAACCCCCATCGTAGTCACCATCGTTCAAACCACCCCCTTTACCATCACCAAAAGCATAAGAACCGTGATCACCAGGACCATATTCATCTTGAACTTCTGGAATGGCATAGAAACCACCTTGCAATTGCGTCGAGGAATTAACCTCAACTGAAAAACCACGCTTGTCAGATGACCCACGCTTGGTTGTAATCAAAATAGCTCCATTTTTTCCGCGGAAACCATAAAGAGCAGAGGCCGAAGCTCCTTTTAGTACTGAATATGTTTCGATATCATCTGGAGAAATGTTCCAAGTATCTGAATTGATAGGCACACCATCCACTACATAAAGAATCGTTGAACTACCACGAAGTGAGATATTTGGCTTACGCAATAACTCGGGTTGAGCACCCACGGTCAAACCTGCCACACGACCAGATAATGCATTGATTGCATTTGGCTCACGTGCCTTGATTGTACTTGAACCATCTACAGATTGAATAGCCACACCAATACGGCGAATATCTTTTTTAATACCCAAGGCGGTTACAACCACCTCTTGTAATTGGCGACTATCCACATCCAAAACAACCTTTAATGTAGATTGATTTCCTACAGTTACAGATTTGCTTGTATAACCAATCATGGAAAATTCTAAAATCGAGTTGGTTGATGCAGAAACGGTAAACTGTCCGTTTGCACTTGAGTTTGTTCCCTTATTTGTTCCCATAATCTTTATGGAAACACCTGGAATTCCTGCATTATCATCACTCCCGATGACAACCCCTGTAATAGTACGATCTTGGGCATGGACACCCACGAAGGCCAATTGGCACAAGGTAAAAATGAACCAAAAACTCCTTCTAAGAATCATTTTGGATCCTTGTTTTTGTAAATTCTTTGTCATAAATGTTTTAGTTTATTAAAATTTTTACAAAAATAAAGAGAGAACTTTTTATCTGCCTTAAAAAAAAAATAAGAAATGATTAAGAAAAAAGCTGCTTTGTGACTGAATTATTTCCCTTGTATAATCAATATGTTATCACGCATAAAATATTTTAAAAAATATTAAAATTATGCAATTTTATTTCCTTAATAATAATTTTATGTTTCAGTAACACAATAGGCGGATTGAATTTGTTAATTTTATATTCCACTATTTCATGAATCATGAATCCAATCAAATTAGTCGTCTTAGATATGGCTGGCACCACGGTACTAGACCAACATGAAGTTGAGAAATGCTTCAAAGAGGCTGCCATAAAAAATGAGTTATGGGCTAGCGATGAACGGATTTTGGCCTTGCAGGGTTATGCCAAATTAGAAGTATTCACGATGTTATGGGCTGAACAGCTGGGCTCCTCAGACACATCTATTTCGCAAAAAGCATTAAAATCTTTTGAAGATTTTAAAACTATATTGGAAGATCATTATCGAAAAAATCCGGTATTTCAAACGGAGGGATGTCAAGAGCTTTTTGATTATTTGCATAAAAATGGCATTTTCATTGCCTTAACTACTGGGTTTTACCGAACAGTTGCCAACATCATTTTGACTAAATTAGGTTGGAGTCAATCCTTAAATCAAAATTTTATTAACCTTAGAAATAAATCAGGTATTCATCTTTCGGTGACTCCAGATGAAGCAGGTGAAGGACGGCCATCCCCTAAAATGATTCAGTTTGCCATGAAGCAAATTGGGATAACACAATTGTCAGAAGTTATTAATGTGGGCGACACGCCTGTTGACCTAGCTTTTGGCAAAAATGCTGGGGTGAGACTTGCCCTAGGCGTGTGCAATGGAACTCATACCCGCGAACAATTAGCCTCATTCCCTAATGATGGATTGTTACATAAAATAGATGACCTCATCCAAATTATCGAAGATTTAAAAAATGAAAAAATATGATTTAATTGTCATTGGCGGTGGGGTAATAGGCACTTTTAGCGCGTACCATGCACTAAAAAAGGGGAAAACCGTTCTATTATTAGAAAAAGACTCACAACCATTTGAAGCAAGTTTTCGAAATTTTGGCCAAGCGGTTCCTTCGGGACAATCGTTTGACAAGTGGTTTGATTATGGCCGTAAATCATTGCAGATTTACAAGGACTTACAAAGTGAAACCAATATTTCTTTGGTTCCTAATGGATCCTGGTACCTTGCTTCCGATGACCAAGAATTAACGCTCTTAGAAGAGATTCAGAAACTTTTTGATGAACGAGGGTATTCAAATAAATTACATTCAGCGATTGAATGTCAAAACTCAAATCCATATTTTAAAAAGGATTATGTCAAGGGAGGCTTGTTTTTACCTGAGGAGGCATCCTTAAATCCAAGAATAATGGTGCATCGGGTTCGGGAGTTTATGATCCAGCATATGGACCTTCATTTCCAAAATTTAAGTCCAGTGGTAGGGGTTGAGAAAAAAAGAGGTATTGCTAGGATTTTCACTGCTTCAAATCAAAATTTTTGGGCAGAGAAAGTTATTGTGGCTAATGGTCGGGATACTCAATTTTTATTGCCCGAACATTACCCAGGGGCAGAATTGAAAATAAGTAAATTACAAATGCTAAGGCTGGCTGCTCAAAAACCTATATTAAAACCAAATATTCTTACCGGGCTAACGATTCGTCGCTATGAAAGTTTCCATTCTTGCCCATCGCATAAAAAATTAACATCTACACCGGAACAAACTATTTTGCAAAATAAAGGCATTCACATTTTGTTCAAACAAGCGGACGACGGATCCATTATTTTGGGAGATTCTCATGAATATGTGCAGGCAAATAAACAAGCTGATTTTGGGTTTGAAATCTCTTCAGAAATTAATGAAATGATGATCAATGAAGCCAAAAAAATAATTGACCTACCACAATGGGATGTTGACGCCACATGGGCAGGATATTATTTACAAGGAACCCATTCTGAAGTATTCACCAAACAAGTGGATGATGTGATTCACATTATCAATGGCATTGGGGGGAAAGGGATGACGACGAGTCCTGGATTTACTTCTGAGTATATTCAAAAACTTTATCAGAAATAACAAGTGAATTTTTCATGCGAATTCTTGAAGCCCACAGCTTTATAAAATTCATGTGCATTCACTCTGCGTTTATTGGAGGTTACTTCAATGGATTTTATATCGAAGGGTTTTAAAGCTTCTCGAACATGATTGACTAATAATTGGCCTATCCCCTTTCCCTGATACGTTTGAGTGACTATTAATTCTTCAATCTCATACACTAATCCTTCGTGGTGCAGTAATAGTTGGCCCAAGCAGGTAATAAAGCCAATGATTTCTTTTTGGTCATTTTCAGCTGCAAAAAATAGCGCATTTTCTCTAATTAAGTAATGCTTGAAAATACGCTGAAAAACTAGGGGGTCTGAAGTCCGATTTTCTAGTTCATCCAATAAAGTTCGAATAGCATTTTCATCGGTTTCAATCACTTTTCGAATGTTGACAACTGCTTTCATTTTACGAAATTGTTAAGGACTCTTAAACAATACTAAAATAAATCTTAGAACTCTTCTTTCCCATACTAATGCTTGCTAATTTACAAGCAAAATTTTGAATAATATGTCTGAGATAATAGAAAAAGTAATTCATTTGTTTGAAAATCATGGGGATTCTCAATACGGAGGAGAGGCCGTAAGCCAATTGGAACATGCGTTACAAGCGGCACATTTTGCCGATGAGGCAGGTGAAAAAACGAATATTATCGTCGCAGGTATTTTACATGATATTGGACATTTG
>CAMARL010000058.1 GCA_945860325.1 Spirosoma fluviale
TCATCATGTTGTTTGGTAAATAATATTTTCACCCCGGTATAAACTAAAAATGCCCCAAAAACGTAAATGATCCAATCAAATTTTTGCAACAGGGCCGCCCCCAAGAAGATGAAAATCAAACGCAAAATGATCGCTCCTAAAATACCCCAAACTAAGATCTTTTTATAGTAGCGCTTTTGAACACCAAAGGAATTGAAAATTAAAATGAAGACAAATACATTGTCGGCCGACAACGAATATTCGACCAAATACCCCGTAATAAACTCAAGAGATAAATTATTTTGAAAAATGGTTAGTTGGTCCGCAAATGTACCCATCCCCAACTCTATATGAGGAGCATACAACTCTTTGACGGCAATTAATCCATTTACATCGGTAATGCCATGCACCATACCCCCAAATTGCCTCAAAAAAAAGTAAAACGATACCGCTAAAAGGACCCATGCTCCCGTCCAAAAACCCGCCTCTTTAAAAGTAACCTCCGCAGCACCCGCCTTTTTGAAAATTCCTAGATCCACAAGCATGACGGCAATGACCAAGATTGAAAAAATAAGAAAAAATAGAGATTCGCTCATAAATATTTAATTTTACCTTTAGGCGACACAAAGGTCGCAAAAATTAGCCAAAAATTATGTACGAAGGGAAAAAGGTTATCGTCGTGATGCCGGCTTACAAGGCCGCTTTAACATTAGAAAAAACATATCAAGAAATACCGCATGATTGGGTGGATGAAGTGATTTTAGTGGATGATTATAGTCCAGATAATACGGTAGAAGTAGCGAAAAAAATTGGTATTAAGCACATCGTGCAACATGATAAAAACCTTGGCTATGGTGGAAATCAAAAATCATGTTACACAAAAGCCCTTGCCTTAGGTGGTGACATTGTGATCATGCTGCATCCCGATTACCAATACACGCCCATGTTATTAAAAGCCATGATTTCCATTATTGGAAATGGTTTATACCCCGTAGTTTTTGCCTCTAGAATTTTAGGAAAAGGTGCATTAAAAGGGGGTATGCCTATTTATAAATACATTGCCAACCGACTATTAACGCTGTTTCAAAATATATTAATTGACCAAAAACTCTCAGAATACCACACAGGATATCGGGCTTTTTCCAAGGAAGCGCTCGAAGCTGTACAGTTTACAAAATGTGACAACGATTTTATTTTTGATAATCAAATGGTGTTGCAATTGTTTTGGAAGGGATTTGAAGTAGGTGAAGTAACCTGCCCGACTAAATACTTCGAAGAAGCCTCCTCGATTAATTTTAAACGAAGTTCCATCTATGGCATAGGTGTTTTATGGTATTCAGTTCGCTACCGTCTGGCCAAATGGGGGTGGCATTGGGATTTGGTGGAATAGTTATTTTGTTTCAAGCCTTATCTTTTATAAGGTTTGAACCATTGAAAAATTCCTACAGTCGAATATTGAGCCCCAATAAAAAGTTGAACCCCGCCTGAGGATATTGAAAATTTTCCGTCGTTAATTCGCCAGCATATAGGTAACTGTAGGTATATCCATTGGATGAGTACATCGAATTCAGCACATTATTCATCAATAAAGTAGAGCTGATTCGTTTAGAAAACACATAGCTAAATCTCAAATCTTGAGTGACATAAGCAGCCAATGAACGCTTTTCCGTTGACGTATTATCTAAATATTGCTTACCCACATATTTAAACAAAAGCGCTCCTTCAAATGCTCCTCTTTTATAGGTAATCGTATTCCCAGCAATAACACCAGGCGAATAGGCTATATCGGTTGTGCCATGTGGGATAATGACTTCGGCGTAATTTTCATAATCGGTCAACTTCTCATTAAAATTTTGAATTTTATTTTGGCTCAACGTTACATTTCCCGACCACAGGAGATGTGGCAAAATTTGATAATTCAAGGAAGCCTCCAGACCTAACCGATAACTGTCCGGTGCATTGGTGCGAATCGCTTCGCCTACATTATTTAAGGCGCCCGTGAGGACCAATTGATCCTTATATTTCATGAAATAACCGTTCAATTGCAAGGCATATTTTTTTCCAGTTCGCTGATATCCAAGCTCATAATCCTGTAAGTATTCGGGTCGGGGTGCAGAATTTGGGTTGTCTACAAAATCTTGCCGACTAGGTTCTTTGCTACCCAAGGAGATCGAAGAATAAATTTTTGATTCGTCTGAAATCTGATGTGTCAAACCCGCTTTGGGGTTAAAAAATTGATAGCTATTTTGATTGTTCAATGTCAAAAATTTATCCGCCGTACCCAACATAGAATATCCCACCGTCCGATATTGCAAATCAAGGTAGGAATTCCATCGATCAGCTAAAACCAAATTAGCTTTTGCATAGAAGTTCAAATCTGTCTTTTGGGATCTACTTCGATACCACTCATATCCTTTATAGGAAACGGGCAAGGATTTTCCCTCCGTAATAAGTCCATAATGTCTCCCCACATATCGATTCCAAGCACCTCCAAAATTGAATTTAATCTTGGCCGATCCTTCGTATTGCATAGAAAAAGTCGTTCCATAAAAATCATTATCCAACCACTTTTGGCGCACCAAATCCGTACTAATTTTTGAATTTATTCCATAATTTTCTAAAGCAGCCTGAGGCTTGAATTCTTCATAAAACCCTCTTCCATAAGTATAATGGGCATTTAAATCTAAATTCCAGGAAGCAGAAATTCGATGATTTGTCAACAATTGCAAATGATCCTGTGCATAATTATCCGTTTGGTTTGCATAGGTATAATAATTGTACGTCCGACCAGATTTTAATAAGTTTTCGGCGTCCGCGGTCGACAAATAATTGCGCTCAATATAAGCCTGCATCTCAGTCAAAGACCCACTCACACGAGATTCTGGAGTCCCATACCAGGACTGAAAAGTCTTCTCTTTGCCAAGAAAATAATTTAAACGTACAAAGCTTTTCGAGCCAAAATAAGCAGCCGACAAATAAGCCGATTGAAGATTAGAGGATGCGCGGTCGATGAAGCCATCCGAAACGATTCTAGACAAACGTCCATCCACTGTAAATTTGCTTCCCAATAACCCTGAACCCAATTGCAGCGTTGTCTTAAGGGTTCCGAAAGATCCACCAGAAGCATTTATTTCCGCATATGGCTTCGCTTCAAAATGATTCGTTTGCATATTAACCGATCCTCCAAAAGCACCAGCACCATTTGTTGACGTTCCCACCCCCCGCTGTATTTGCACAGAATTGACCGAGCTCGCGAAATCTGGCATATTGACCCAATAGGTTCCTTGAGATTCAGAATCATTCACCGGAATTCCATTGATCGTCACGTTGACCCTCGTCGCATCAGAGCCTCGAATTCTAATTCCCGTATACCCGACTCCAGCGCCCGCATCAGAAGTAGTCACGACAGATGGCGTAAAATTTAGCAAATTGGGCATATCTTGACCCAGATTATTTTTACCCAATTCCGCCGCAGAAACATTTGAAAAGGCCATCGCGGAATTTTCACCCGCGCGCAATGAATTGACCATCACCTCATCTTGTAAAAAACTAGAACGTTTTAATTCGACACGGTTTGCTTTTTCAGCTAAAATCTCGACCGGCTCATAGCCAACAAAACTAATTTTCAGGGTGTTTTTTTGAGGTAGCAAACGAATGGAAAAATATCCATTGGCATCCGTAATCGTTCCATTGGGGCTTCCTATAACAGAAACTGAGGCGCCCCATAAGGGAGTTTTGGATTCCAAGTCTACTACTTGGCCTCGTATTTTTTGCGCATAAATCTGCTGTACCGAAACAAACAAAATAAATAATGTCATTAACTTTTTCATGTTTGAAAATTTTAACAACAGGTAAAGGAGTCAAATCCCGTATGATTTAACAATAACCCTAATTTTTTGATTTTTTTGAGTTTTCAGCGCTAAAAACTCTACAAAATCCCTTCGACAGCATTATCCGTATCAGGTTCAATGGGTATAATCTCAGCCTATTTTTCAAGGCACCCCTTTTTGTGGATGCACAAAGATATAAATTTTTCTACCTTTGCAATCCCAATTTAAAATTTTTTACCCGATGTAGGGATATTATGATTGTTAAAGATTTCCTCCAATTATATAAGTATGATGGGATTGTGCAAACAATTTCCCAGCAAATTACTATCGCAAATAAAGGGAGTTTGTTTTATATAAAAGGGCTATGTGGCGCCCTAGACACCGTTTTAATTGCCGCATTAAGTCAAGAAAAAAATCCGTTTCTACTCGTTTGTGAAGAAAAAGAGGAAGCTCAATATGTGTTGAACGACCTGCAATCACTCTTAGGTGATACCGCTGTTATGCTTTTTCCCATGTCACATAAAAAACCCTATGAGTGGGAGGAAGTAGATAATGCCAATGTGCTTATGCGGGCGGAAGTGCTGAATACATTGAGCAATTACCATGATCAAATATTAGTCTTAGTCACCTACCCAGAGGCTTTAACGGATAAGGTGATTAATCGAAAATCCCTTGTAAAAAATACACTTTCGATCCGAGTGGGGGATAAAATTGATCCCACTTTTGTGGCAGAGACATTAAATGAATATGATTTTGAGCGAACCGATTTTGTCTATGAAGCGGGTCAATATTCCGTGCGCGGAGGAATTTTAGATGTCTTTTCCTATGCTGCCGAATTTCCTTATCGGCTTGATTTTTCTGGCAATGAGGTTGAAAGCATACGAACCTTTCATCCAGAAACCCAATTGTCCATCCAATCGGTTTCAGCCATGCACCTCATTCCTGACGTGCAAACAAAATTAGTGCAAGAAACTAGAGAAACTTTTTTCTCTTTTTTGCCAGAAAAAACGAAAGTTTGGATTAAAGACCCAGGCACATTATTAGAAATCATTGAAACCAATTTTGAAAAGGCTACAGCCGATTTTGAGCGAATAAAATCCTCCGGAGGCGGAAATATTCAAATCATTAGCGACCCCATTGAACGCTGGGAAACAAAAAAAGACGTAAAAAAATCATTGAGTGGATTTACGCTAGTGGAATTTGGGAAGCGAGCCTTTTTTAAAGGTGCTACGCTCATCCAATACCCTTCCAAAAATCCCGGTGCCTTCCAGAAAGATTTTGAACGTCTGGCCGCTGCATTTTTAGAAAATCAAAGTTTGGGCTTTCAAAATATTATTTGTTCAGAATCTGCGCGCCAACTCGAACGTTTGGAAGTCATTTTCAATGAAATAAATTCTGCCATACAGTTCAAAACAACCCAAATTACGCTAAGAGAAGGGTTTATAGATGAGCAAACAAAAATTGCCTTTTACCCGGACCACCAACTTTTTGATCGATACAATCGATTTAAAGAGAAAAATAAATTCTCAAAGAATAAAACCCTAACCTTAATGGAATTACGAAGTTTACAAGTAGGCGATTTTGTGACTCACGTGGATTATGGCATCGGTCGTTTCGCGGGTTTAAATATAATTGACACCTCGAACGGCGAACAAGAAGTGATTCGGTTAATCTATCGAGACGACGATGTCTTGTCGGTATCCATCCATTCCTTGCATAAAATTTCAAAATATTCAGGCAAAGACGGGGCGCCACCAAGCATGTCCAAACTGGGTTCACCCGAATGGGATAATAAAAAATCAAAGGTAAAAAGGCAAGTAAAAGACATCGCAAAAGAATTAATTGCACTCTATGCCAAAAGAAAAACTGCCAGGGGATTTGCCTTTTCAGCTGACACTTATTTACAGGCTGAATTAGAATCATCCTTCATTTATGAAGATACGCCAGACCAAGCAAAAGCGACGGCCGATGTAAAAATGGATATGGAAAAGCCACATCCGATGGACCGTTTGGTCTGTGGGGATGTGGGTTTTGGAAAGACTGAAATAGCCATCAGAGCGGCATTTAAAGCCGTTGCCGATTCGAGACAAGTGGCTGTGCTAGTGCCAACCACTATTTTGGCCATGCAGCATTTTAGAACTTTTCATGAGCGACTAGCTGCTTTCCCTTGCAAAGTGGAGTACATCAATCGCTTCAAATCGAGTAAACAGATTAATGAAACACTCGCGCGAGTGGCCACCGGTGAAACCGATATCCTCATTGGCACCCACCGACTGGTCAATAAAGATGTGGTATTCAAAAACTTAGGTTTGATGATCATAGACGAAGAACAAAAATTTGGAGTCAAGGTCAAAGACCGGTTAAAAGAAATGCGCGTGGATGTGGATGTATTAACGTTAACAGCCACCCCCATTCCTAGGACCCTGCATTTCTCGCTGATGGGTGCGCGTGATTTATCGATCATTGCAACTCCCCCGCCAAATCGCCAACCAGTTGAAACCAAATTAGTGGTCATGACCGATGAAATTTTAAGGGATGGGGTGCGAAGTGAATTAGCCAGAGGAGGCCAAGTTTTTGTCGTACATAATAAAATAAGTGATTTGGAGAGTACGGCCAACCGGATTTTGCGTTTAGTTCCCGATGCTAAAATAGGTGTGGCGCATGGACAGATGGATGGCGATAAATTAGAAAAAATCATGCTAGGATTTATTGAAGGCCATTTCGATGTGTTAGTTGCCACCAATATCATCGAATCCGGTTTAGATATTCCAAATGCCAACACCATTTATATCTTAAACGCAAACCATTTTGGTCTTTCCGATTTACACCAAATGCGTGGCCGAGTAGGCAGGTCTAATAAAAAAGCCTATTGCTTTTTAGCCACTCCATCTTTAGCCTCCTTAACCAGCGATGCTAGAAAAAGATTAAGTGCCCTAGAAGAATTTGCGGATTTGGGAGACGGCATCAAAGTGGCTATGCGCGATTTAGATATTAGAGGGGCTGGAAATTTATTGGGAGGAGAACAAAGTGGATTCATTAATGATTTGGGTTATGACATGTACCATAAAATACTAGATGAGGCAGTCCAAGAGTTAAAAGAAAATGAATTTAAATCTTTATTTGAGACAGATCTAGGGGTTGTGGCCGAGGCCCTAAAAGTAGATTGCCAAATCGAAACTGATTTAAGAGTTCTGATTCCAGAAGATTATGTGAGCAGTATTTCAGAACGATTAGCGTTATATACGCGACTAGACGAGATAGAGAACGAAAAAGAGTTGGATGAATTTATGGCTGAGGTGAAAGATCGCTTTGGCGAATGGCCAGCAGAAGTACGGGATATGTACGAATTAGTGGCTTGCCGTTGGAAAGCGCAGGTACTCGGAATAGAAAAAATTACGTTGAAGGGCAATATTTTGAAATTGTATTTCGTTTCTATGGAGGCGCAGCCAAA
The DNA here is from genome assembly GCA_945860325.1 of Spirosoma fluviale. Lineage (GTDB taxonomy): Bacteria > Bacteroidota > Bacteroidia > Cytophagales > Spirosomataceae > Aquirufa > Aquirufa fluvialis_C. Next base: position 7,261 of record CAMARL010000058.1, read on the forward strand.
TACAGGTACAACTATAATAGGTCAGGTTATTCAGTTTGTAAATACCAAAAAAGGAAGCTGCCAACTGCGTGAAAAAGGGGGGAAATTGATCCTCCAAGTACAAAAAGTAAGTACAATAAAAGATTTAAATAGTATTTTGGTAGATATTTTAGGTTAATTTTGAGCAAATTGCTTGAATTTCATACCTTTGTTTTTCAAATTCTGTAGAAAAGAACATATAGATGATTGCTAAATTAAAATTTGTTTTAGGCCTTTGCGGCATCGCGGTGTTAATGACATCCTGCCCAAGCGGCATTGGAAGTAAATTAGGTGGAAGTCTAGGCGGCAAACCTAATAGTGTCAACGTCGGAAGTTCGTCTTCCGTAACTGGTCTTGCATATAATCAAAAATCAGGATTTCAGGTTGACAAAAAATTCACAGGACAGCTCATTGGGCCTAACTTAGTCTTTATTGAAGGAGGCCGGTTTACTATGGGATCCATTGAAGAAGATGTGATGGGAACACATGATAACATCGAACGTACGGTTTCTGTACAATCGTTTTACATGGATGAAACGGAAATCGCGAATGTGCATTATTTAGAATATTTATATTCCGTTCAAAAAGATTCAACCTTAGATTTTTATGAGGCGGCATTGCCTGATACAAGTGTTTGGCGCAATGATTTAGCCTTTAATGACCCTTATGTTGAACAATATTTGAGATTCCCAGGATTTAGAATGTATCCAGTGGTTGGAATTTCTTGGACTCAGGCGACCGATTATTCTTTGTGGAGAACGGCGGTGGTGAATCAAAATTTAGCCGGGGGAAATGCTAAAACAAAAGCTCCGAAAGCGACTAAGACGGGTGCGGCAACAGCTTCAGCTGCGACTAGAGCCAATGCGCCAGCCAGAGTTAGCATTGAATCAGGACGTATTTTACCCTCTTACCGATTACCTACTGAAGCGGAATGGGAATATGCGGCGAAGGCGATGATTGGAACCCAACAACAAGATGAAAACCAAGCAAACCAACGAATTTATCCTTGGGATGGTCCATCATTAAGAGAATCTAGCGGAAAAAGCAGAGGAACGATGTTGGCCAATTTCAAACGTGGACGAGGCGATTATGCAGGTATTGCAGGTAAATCAAATGACGGCGCAATCATTACCGCTGAAATTTACAAATATGCTCCGAACGATTTCGGATTATACCAGATGGCGGGAAATGTCAATGAGTGGGTGATGGATTTATATCGTCCTTTATCTTTTCAAGATTTCAATGACTTAAATCCTGTGCGTCGAAATGATAAATTGGACAAAGCATCCCGTTACGATAGCAAAAACAATAATTCATTAATTGACAATAAATCCAGAGTTTACAAAGGAGGTTCTTGGGCTGACATTTCTTATTGGTTAGCACCAGGCTCTCGCAGGTTCTTGGATCAGGATTCTGCTACGGCGACCATCGGTTTCCGTTGCGCCATGATATCAGCTGGATTAAATAAATAATCATTTTAAAGCCGCCAGTGCGAGAAAAGAAATTTCTCTTGCGCCGGCGGCTTTTAATTTTTCGGCTGCCGCTAAAAAAGTAGCCCCAGTAGTCAAGGTGTCATCCACGACTAAAATATGTTTGCCCCTAATGAGCCCCTCATTTTCTACCCCAAAAGCATCTGAAAGAGATTCATACCGCTGAACTCTATTTTGGCCAACCAAAGATTTACTCTGAATTTTACGAATTAATACTTGTTCAAGACATGGCAATCCGGTGGCTTTTTGGATTCCTGTGGTCAAGGATGCGGCTTGATTATATCCTCTTTCGCTTAGTTTCTTAGCAAAAAGAGGAATAGGGATCATGGCATCATAAAAAATAAATAAATGGGCTTTTTGTAATTCTTTGCCACACCAAAAACCCAAAAATTCGCCTAAATCAGCATGTCCCTTATATTTAACCTCATGCATGAGGTGCTGAACCCGACTTCCCTCAGAAAATAAAAAAAAGGCATTGGCATCTTTAAAATCAAATAATCCGTCAAATTTTGCGGTAATCCAATTGGGTGTGGGCAGAAATAAACCCGGCTTAGGCAAGTCGAATCGACAGCCCGTACAGATAAAATCTTCCGACGCTAAAAGTGGAAATTGGCAAGCTCCGCAGAGCCTAGGATAAACTAATTGTAAAAAGCTCTTAAACATCTAGAAAAACTTTTGTATTTAATATAAGTTTCAGTAATTTTGCACCCCTAAAACAGTACTAAAACGAAAACATATTGTTTTGTTGTCCAAGTACTTGATCATTTAAAAATAGAGTTAAAAAAAACATTTCATAATTAAATTTAAAAATGGCACGCGATTTAAGATTTACTAGAAACATTGGTATTGCTGCGCACATTGATGCTGGTAAAACCACCACAACAGAACGTATTCTCTATTATGCTGGGGTTTCTCACAAAATAGGTGAGGTACATGATGGAGCGGCTACCATGGACTGGATGGAGCAAGAGCAGGAGCGTGGGATCACGATCACTTCGGCGGCGACAACAGTAGGTTGGAAATACCGCGATCAAGATTACCACATCAACATTATTGACACTCCGGGTCACGTAGATTTTACCGTAGAGGTGAATCGTTCTTTACGTGTATTAGATGGTCTAGTATTTTTATTTTCGGCGGTAGATGGCGTTGAGCCTCAGTCGGAGACCAACTGGCGTTTGGCGAATAACTACAATGTAGCTCGTATTGGATTTGTCAATAAGATGGACCGTTCGGGTGCTGATTTCTTAAACGTGTGTAAGCA
>CAMARL010000059.1 GCA_945860325.1 Spirosoma fluviale
AAGGAATTAGGCGTGGAATTTAGAATGAATGAAAAGGTGGAGGAAATTGTGACTGAGGGTCAGCGAGCCGTGGGGATAAAAACAGCCAAAGGTATATTTGCATTTGATCATGTAGCTAGTAATATGGACATTAGGCCAAGCTATAAAAATTTACTGCCCCAAATTCAAGTCCCCAAAAAGCTTTTGAATCAAGAACGGTCTAGCTCCGGTGTTATATTTTATTGGGGAATGAATCGAAAATTTGATGCCTTAGGTGTTCATAATATTTTCTTTTCAGATCATTATAAGGAGGAATTCAAATGTATTTTTGAGGAAAAAACATTGTTCGATGACCCTACGATTTACCTTCATATTTCGAGTAAAGTAGCCACCGAGGATGCCCCAGAAGGGTGTGAAAATTGGTTTATTTTAATCAATGCTCCGGCTAATGAGGGACAAGATTGGGATGATTTAGTTCAAAAAACAAAAGCTAATGTCATTCAAAAACTTTCAAAATGCCTAGGAATAGATGTTTCGCCCTACATCGTCGCGGAAGACATTTTAGACCCACGTTCGATTGAAAGTAGAACTTCCTCTTCCGGTGGCGCACTGTATGGAAATGCCTCCAATAATAAGTTTGCGGCGTTTTTGAGACACCCAAATTATAGGTCTGCGATCAAAAATTTGTATTGGGTAGGAGGAAGTGTTCATCCAGGAGGAGGAATCCCATTATGCCTGTCATCCGCTAAAATTGCTGCCAAACAATTTCAAGAAAATAATTAATTTTGCATATTAAAAATAAGATCTACCATGATACAAAGACCGCAATCCATTTTTTTAGCCATCGTTGTTTTAGCGCAAAGCTTTGTAGGATATGGTTGGCCTATATGGACAAAAACGGGTATTTCAGGACAAAGTGCGGAATTGACTAATATTCACTGGACTATCTCTCAAAATGGGGCCATGGTCAATGAGCATTCCCATATTTTCCTTGCCCTATTGCTGATTGCGTCGACCCTTTTGACGATACTCATCCTATTTTCATTTAAAAACAGAATGCGCCAAATGACCCTCGGTCTAGTAAATTCATTATTAATCGCCGGTTCGATGGCCTATACTTTTTGGATTATTTTTAAACAAGCGATGCCTGTATTTGAACCAGAAAACCAAGGAGCCTATGGCTTTGGATTTTATGCGATGGTAGTTGCCTTATTGGCCAATATGATTGCCAATCGGCTCATCAGAAAAGATGAAATGCTGGTACAGTCCTCAAACAGAATGCGTTAGGCGTCAATAAATAAACGTATCAAGGCGATTTCTCTGTTTAAAATGGACGTTCATAGCGTCATTTCGTGATAAAATTGGACTCAACCTTAATTACTGATCTTTTTTGCTATGGATTGGATATTTTTGATTAATTTCAAAATTAGAAGATTTTTTTAAAGGTTTAAAATAAATCTTAAAAAAACAAAAGGACAAAACAATTCAGCCGACTTAAACTATATGCCGATTACTATAACAAAAGAATTACTGAGTAAAGAACTGAAAAAAACCTTTGGGTTTAGTCAGTTCCGAGGGGAGCAGGAAGCCATCATTCAAAATACATTACAGGGAAAAAATAGTTTTGTTTTAATGCCTACGGGCGCGGGCAAATCGCTTTGCTATCAACTGCCTGCCATTGTCTTGCCAGGAACGGCGATTGTTATTTCACCGCTTATTGCCTTGATGAAAAATCAGGTGGACCAAATGGTTGCCTTTGGCATCAATGCACAGTTTTTAAATTCCTCTTTAACTCGTGCTGAAATTAATCGCGTGAAAGGTGAAGTGATTAATGGCCAAGTTAAGTTATTGTATATAGCGCCTGAATCATTAAATAAGCAAGAAAATTTAAACTTTTTAAAGCAGGCCAATATCTCTTTTGTTGCGATCGATGAGGCACATTGCATCTCTGAGTGGGGACATGACTTTAGGCCTGAATATAGAAAGATTAGAACCATCATTGAGTCCATTAATGATCAATTACCTATCATAGCTTTGACCGCGACGGCCACTCCTAAAGTACAGCAGGACATTCAAAAAACGCTTAATTTAGAAGATGCACATGTTTTTAAATCTTCTTTTAATCGTAAAAATCTGTATTACGAAATCCGATCGAAGAAAGATATTGATAAGCAGTTGATTCGTTACATTAAATCAAACAGTGGAAAAGCCGGAATTATCTATTGTTTGAGTAGAAAAAGAGTTGAGGAGATTTCGGATTTATTATTAGTCAATGGCGTAAAAGCACTTCCCTATCATGCGGGTTTAGAGCCGCAAGTACGTATGTCTAACCAGGAAGCCTTTTTGAATGAAGAGGTGGAGGTGATGGTGGCTACTATTGCGTTTGGAATGGGAATTGACAAGCCAGATGTTCGATTTGTTATCCATTATGATGCCCCAAAATCACTTGAGGGATATTACCAAGAAACGGGTCGTGCGGGTAGAGATGGACTAGAGGGTACGTGTATTTTGTTTTACACCTACGATGATATATTGAAATTAGATAAATTCAATAAGGACAAGGCGGTGTCTGAGAAAGAAAATGCCAAGTTGTTATTGACCGAAATGGTGTATTATGCCAATCTAGGAGTTTGTAGAAGAAAGCAGTTATTGGGTTATTTTGGAGAGTACATGGCTGATAATTGCGGTTTTTGCGATAATTGCATGCACCCAACACCTACTTACAAGGCTGAACAAGAGGTTAATGTAGTTTTAGAAGCCATTAAACAAACAGGAGAAAATTTTGAGGCAGAGCATATAGCCGATGTATTAGAGGGTAAAAACAACCCCTATATTACAAGTAATGAACAGGCTAAGCTGTCGGTTTTTGGGATAGGAAAAGAAGTTTCTTGGAATAAAATTGTGGAAGAGGAAGATGAGGACGATGAAGATGAGGATGGAAATCCTAAAAAGCCGCAATTACGTAAAAGAACTGCCAAAGAACCTAATCCAGAAAGTGTAAAATCGCCATGGATTTCGTTTATCAAACAAGTTTTGATTTATGGTTTGTTGGAAAAGGATATTGAAAATTATGGTATTTTAAAGATTTCGGAGAAGGGCCATGCATTTTTAAAAGACTCACATCCTTTAACATTTTCCAGAGACCATGACTATGAAAAAGAGGCCATTGACTTAGAAAATGCGGAGGAAAGTTTAGCCTTGGGAGCAAAAGCCTATGATGATGCATTATTTGAGTTATTAAAGAACCTTCGAAAAAAGGTAGCCAAAGAGAAGAATTTGCCTCCTTATGTTATTTTCCAAGATCCATCTTTGGAGGAAATGGCAACCACCTATCCTACCACGCAGGAAGAAATGGCTCAGATTAATGGAGTTGGGATGGGGAAAGTGGTGAAATTTGGGAAACAATTCATTGATGCGATTATTCGGTATGTGGAGGAAAACGAAATAGAAACGGCCAAGGAAGTAGTCGTAAAATCGACCGTTAATAAATCGAAAATTAAAATACATATCATCCAGCAGGTGGATCGTAAAATTGATTTAGATATTATTGCGGAGCAAAAGGAAATCTCCATGGTGGATTTAATTCAAGAGATTGAAACCATTTGTTATTCAGGGACCAAATTGAACTTAGATTATTTTATTAATCAAGTAATAGAACCCGATAAGCAGGATGAGATTTTCGAATATTTCATGAGTGCAGATTCAGATAATATTGCCACAGCATTAGAAAACTGTAACATTGAGGATGTAAATGAGGAGGAGCTCCGATTAATGCGGATCAAGTTTTTAAGTGAATTAGCGAATTAGAACTACCATTAAGTATGAATGTATTGATATTGGGATCGGGGGGACGTGAGCATGCTTTTGCATGGAAAATCTCTCAAAGTAATTTGTTGAGCCATTTATTTATTGCCCCCGGTAATCCTGGGACAGCTAATTTGGGCATAAACTTAGCCTTAGAAGTCACTGATTTTGAGGGAATTGTCGCTGCAATCCGTGTAAATCATATTGACTTGGTCATTGTAGGTCCGGAGGAACCTTTGGTACGAGGCATACGAAATTTCATTGAATCCCAAGTAGACTTACAACACGTAGGAATCGTGGGTCCGGGCTCAGATGGGGCTCAGTTGGAAGGAAGCAAGGATTTCTCGAAAAATTTTATGCATACTTACGGCATACCTACTGCCGCCTCTAAAACATTTACCAAAGAGACTATTCAAGACGGATTACTTTATTTAGAAGAGCAAAGTTTACCTATTGTTTTAAAGGCAGATGGCTTAGCTGCTGGGAAAGGGGTTATTATAGCGCAAAGTCTACAGGAGGCCAAAGGGGCTCTAGAAGAAATGCTATTGGAATCGAAATTTGGCGCCGCTTCTGAAAAAGTGGTGATTGAAGAATTTCTAAGGGGCATCGAACTTTCTGTTTTTGTTTTAACTGATGGAGAAAATTATGTGGTTTTGCCAGAGGCAAAAGATTATAAGCGTATTGGAGATAATGATGAAGGCTTAAATACGGGAGGGATGGGTGCTGTTTCCCCCTTACCATTTGCCACAGCTAAATTCATGGAATTAGTCAAAACGAAAGTGATCGACCCGACCATGCATGGACTTCATGCTGAAAAAATTAAATATCAAGGATTTATATTTATTGGCCTAATGAATCATGAAGGTGAACCCTATGTCATCGAGTACAATGCTCGGATGGGTGACCCTGAAACTGAAGTAGTATTACCAAGAATCGAATCTGATTTCCTATCTTTACTGATTGCTTCCTCAAATGGTACTTTGAGTGAACAAAATTTACAGATTTCAAGTCAGTACGCTGTTACGACCATGGTGGTCGCTGAAGGATATCCCGAGACGTACAGGAAAGGGGATATCATTTCAAATTTAGAAAAAATAGAGGATGCCTACATTTTCCATGCGGGAACAAAGGAAACAAATGGAGAAATAATGACCAATGGGGGTCGAGTAATGGCCTTTACAGGTACCTCAAATACGTTAGAAAATGCCATTCAAAAGTCGCAAAAGGCGGCGATTACGGCAAAATATGAGGGTAAAAATTTTAGACGAGATATCGGCTTAGATGTTCTTAGATTTAAGAATTAATAGCTGATTTACATATAAAAATATGGGATGTAAATCGTGCTCCACAGGATCATGTGGATCGAAAAAAGTTGAAGGAGAAGTTGTAGGCTGCCAAAGTAATGGCAGTTGTGGCACAGGTGCCTGCAACAAAATGAATGTTTTTGATTGGCTATCCGATCTGGATGTGCCTCAATTTCAACGTTTTCAAATCGTAGAAGTAAAATTCAAAGGGGGAAGAAAGGAATACTTTAGAAATTCCACCGAACTAATTTTGCATACAGGAGATCCCGTGATGATCGAATCATCTACGGGTATCCACTTGGGGGTGGTTTCGTTGCAAGGTGAGCTTGTCAGACTTCAGTTGCTAAAAAAGTCTATCAAAGACGACGAGAACCTGAAAAACATTGTTCGAATTGCCAATGAAAAAGATGTAGAAAAGCATGAGCAGGCTATTGCAAGGGACTTACCTACCATGTACCGCGGCCGACAAATCATACAAGATTTGAAGTTGAACATGAAACTTTCTGATGTTGAGTTTCAGTCTGATGGCACTAAAGCCGTATTTTATTATTCTTCGGATGACCGAGTTGATTTCAGGGAATTAATTAAATTATTGGCTACCGAATTTAAAATTCGGGTAGAAATGAAACAAATTTCGTTGCGTCAAGAGGCAGGAAGATTAGGGGGTATTGGGATTTGCGGAAGAGAATTATGTTGTTCTACGTGGCTTACAGACTTTAAAAATGTTACGACGGCAGCGGCTCGCTATCAAAATTTATCCTTAAACCCGGTGAAATTAAGCGGGCAATGTGGTCGTTTGAAATGTTGTTTAAATTATGAATTAGAGACTTACATGGATGCTTTAAAAGGCATTCCGACGATCGAAGGAAGGATAAAAACGAAAAAGGGAGAAGCTGTATTACAAAAAACAGATATTTTCAAAAGAATGATGTGGTTTGGAATTATAGGGGAAGAGGCTATTTGGATTCCTGTTTCCTGTGACCGCGTTCAAGAAATTATCGATTTAAATAAAAAGGGTATTATCCCAGAGTCATTTGAAGACCTAAACCCTGATGCACCGGTGATTGAAAAATTGAGCTTATCCCAATTAAACTCTGATTTAGATCGCATGGATAAAAAATACGGGGGCTCTAAAAATAAAGGTGGGTTCAAAAAAGGCCCGAATGAAAATCGGTTTAGGGATAATGATCCAAATAGACCAAGGCCAAATTTCCAACAAAGACCTAAGCCCAATAATCCGAATCAAAAAGGCCCTGATGCCATTAGCACCGGTGAAGGTACTCCAGTTCCCAATGGGCCAATGGGCGATAGTCAATCACCAGAAAACAGCGCTACTCCAAAGCCTTTTAAGAAAAAGTTTAAAAAGAAGTTTAAACCAAGACCTCCAGGAAATGCGCCTGAAACTCCTCAAGTTTAGATGGAGGTACACTCCTTTCCCTTTAAGATTTCAATTAATCATAGGCTTATTAATTGGATTTGTGTTTCTGGGTTGTAGTGAAAATGAGCTTGTCAACGAAAGACAATCGTTGGGTGAGATGGGTTGGATACAAAAAAACAAATTTGAAATCCCCTTTCAAATTACAGATACTTCTCAAGCATATGATATGCAAGTGGCTATCCGACAAACGAATACATATTCTTTCTATAATTTATATTTCATTTCTGAAATTTTGAGTGAAGAAGGAAAAAGCATTAAAAAAGCGGAGGCTGAGGCCATTTTTTATGATGCAAAATCTGGGAAACCTAAGGGTTCAGGATTAGGTGATATGTATAGTCATTCTTATACCATTTTTAAAAATTTGAAGTTTCCTAAATCAGGTGCCTACAGAATACGTTTACAGCAAAACATGAGAATGGACACCTTAGAAGGGATCGTGTCAGTGGGCGCCTCTTTAATAAAAAAGAAATAAAGGATGGCAAAATTAGATGAAATAGATAAACAAATACTTGCCTTTTTGCATGAAGATGCCTTTTTGTCGAATAAGGAAATGGCGAGTCGTTTGGGCATGAGTGCCACGCCCATCCATGAGCGAATCAAGCGTATGGAAAAAGATGGGGTCATTACTGGGTATAAGGCTATTATTAATCATAATAAATTAGGCAAATCCTTGACCGTGTTCTGTGATATTTCCTTAAAAGAACATGCGGCGGAATATTTAAACCAATTTGAAAAAGATGTGATGGAATTACTCGAAGTGCAAGAGTGCTATTGCGTTTCCGGACAAAGTGATTTTTTGTTAAAAATTGTGGTGGCCGACATGGATGAGTACCGTCATTTTATCCTGCATAAATTGGCCAGTTTGAAAAACATTGGAAATGCTCAAAGCCATTTTGTCATGAATCAAACTCAAAATGAACATATTTTGCCCTGGTTAACTAATTAAATTAGAATTTGCCTACAATGGAGGATACAAGAATGTTCGAATTTCCTTAACTTAGAAAATTAATAAACCTTTGAATACGCATACATGAATAAGTTTACGAAAACAATCATCAGCTTAATAGCGATTATTTTAATTTTGGGATTAGCTTTTTATCCAAAAATTAAAAAAACTTTTTCCGCTTCAGAATCAAAAGATAACATGAAGGGTAAAGAAAAAGAGAAAGGTGGTCCAGGTGGAAAAGGTGGAAAAACAGCTGTCATCGTAACCGTAGTCAAGTCAACTAAATTAGATGATATTTTAAGTTCTACAGGAAGTATATTACCGAATGAAGAAGTCGAAATTCGATCTGAAATAGCAGGAAGAATCATTTTACTCAACATCAAAGAAGGTGATAATATCCAAAAGGGCACGGTATTATTGCGTATAAATGATGATGAATTGCAGGCTAGATTAAAAAAATTAGGATTCAATAAAAAGCTAGCGGAAGATAACGAAGGAAGGCAAAAAGTGCTTTTACAGAAAGAAGCTATTTCGCAAAGGGAATATGATATTGCTGTAAATTCTGTAAATACAATCTCTGCCGACATTGAAGATTTAAGATCGCAAATATTAAAAACTACGTTAAAGGCTCCATTTGCGGGGAAAGTTGGCTTTAGATACGTAAGTATGGGAAGTTATATTTCTCCGGCCACTAAGATTGCCACGTTAACTAATACAAATCCTGCTAAAATAGAATTCTCCATTCCAGCAAAATATGCAACGGCGATACGTCAAGGAAGTATGATCGAATTTACAACGGAAAATGAGCAAAAGACTTTTACAGGAAAAGTATATGCGATAGATCCTAAAATTGACCCACTAACACGTACTTTACAAATTAGAGCTTTATCGCCCAATCCAAGTAATTTACTAGTTCCCGGAGCATACGCTAAGGTAAATTTGATTTTAAAAAGCAAAGGGTCTGCCATACTAATACCTACTGAATCTGTTATTCCAGAGGCTAAAGGCAGTAAAGTTTTTCTTGTAAAAAATGGAAAATCGGTTCCTCAGGAAGTTGAGCTAGGGGCTCGTGGTGATCGTACCGTAGAAATATTATCTGGTCTTTCGATTGGCGATACCTTAATCACCAATGGAATTATTCAGGTTAAACCAGGTGGTGACGTTGAAATAAAAGAAGTGGTTCAATAAAATCTAATGCCAAGTATCTATTTGACAAAATCTTTATGGTCCTATAAATTCCGCAAATTAACTTATTTAATTCGTGCGATAGGAGCTTATGGATCTTTGAATTTGACAATTTATTTAAAGCGACTTTTAAATCCAAATAAGACGTTTATTGGTATTTTACTGGCAGAACATTTGGGAGACATTGTAGCTTCCGAACCCATTATAGATGCGTTACATAAGAAATTTCAAGATGCTGAAATTTATTGGATTGTAAAGCCAGTCTTTGCTCCGATTTTAATTAAGCATCCTGGGCTTTCCAAAGTCATTCTTGAGACCAACCTGCTTTTTAGTATTTTAATCGCTAGAAAAAATACATTTACGGAGTTCTATAATTTGCATTTAAATGAATTGAGAAAGGATCCTTTTTTTGGAACAAAATTAGTGAATCCATATGCTGAAGAAATAGATTTAACTATTCATAATTATTATCAATCGAGTAATCTTCTTGGTAATTTTTCAAGATTGTGTCACTTAAATTTAGATCAAACAGCACCGTCAATTTTTATAGATCAGGCTAAATTAAAGCTTCCATTTAAAGGAAATTACTGGGTTTTACATCGGAAATCGACGGATCTAAACAGGGAATGGAAAGAAGAAAATTGGATTCAATTAATGGATTTGTTAACCATAGAATATGGAATTAATGTGGTTGAAATTGGCACTCATGAACCTTTAGATTATTCAAGCAAAAACTTTTTGAATTTAGTGGGAAAAACAAGTATCGAAGAAACGTGTATGCTACTAAAATCGGCTCACTTTTTTTTAGGAATCGATTCTGGGCCAACCCATATTGCGAATGCTTTTAAAATTCCAGCTTTAATTTTATGCGGCCATTTTGCCAATTTCAAGAAGTACATGTCTTATTCAGGTGCGTACCAGGAAAAAGGGGGCATCGCCAATATTTATTTTAATGCGAGTGGAAGTGCACGCGAACTCCCATTTTTGGAAGTTTGGGAAGAGTTACAAAAAACAATTTTAACTAGTAAATCATTAGCCTTAAAGGCAGTATAAACCTATAAATCAATGGCATCATTATCAGAAATCAGTATTAAACGCCCAGTCTTGGCCATTGTCATGTCCATTACAATTATTGTATTTGGGCTCATTGGCTATAATTACTTAGGTGTTAGAGAATATCCATCCGTGGACCCTCCGGTTGTCAACGTCCAAACTAGTTATACGGGGGCCAATGCTGATATTATTGAATCTCAAATTACGGAACCCTTAGAAGAGTCCATTAATGGAATTGC
>CAMARL010000060.1 GCA_945860325.1 Spirosoma fluviale
AGCTAATTTAGAACCTTCTCCTAAGTCTTTACATGCTAGTGCAAATATAGTTGGAAACATAATTGATTGAAAGAAATAAACCATCATTAATGCTACTAACGCATAAACTCCGCCTCCAAAAATGGATATAAGAATCGATATGACAGCTCCAATTGAGTAAATTCCAAGTATTTTATTCGAATCATTTTTACTCATAAAATAGGTACCAATGAATCGACCAAACATAAAAAGTACGAAGGCAAAAGATGCATGAAAACTAGCAATTTGAGTGGGTGACATCGCGCTAGTTGTTTGATATATTTTTTGTACAATCCATAAGTTTGTATCACTAGCTAAATCAATTTTTAAATCGACAAAATTCCCCCATAATGATACTTGTGCCCCTACATTGCAAAATTGGGCAATAATCCCCAATGTCAAATGCCTATTTTTCAACAAACTTGAAATTGATATTTTTGTTTGACTGACTACTTTATTAGCTGTTTCTGATACTTCAGGCATTTTAGTGATGGCAAATAATACGGCGACTATTGCTACGATCGCACCTATGATTAAATATGGTAACTGAACTGAATTGGCTTGTGATATGCGAATAGCTTCCGCCTCGGCTATCGGTAGACTATTTAATAATTCTCGGCTATATTCCTTATCAGAAAATATAAAAAAACCGCCTATAACAGGTCCTAAAATAATACTAATTCCATTGAAGGATTGAGCAAAATTTAATCTAAAATCTCCTGATTTAGGGTCACCTAGTACTGTAACATACAAATTTGCTGCAGTTTCTAAAAATGCTATTCCGCTTGCGATTAGAAATAAGGCTGCTAAAAAGAAAGAGTATAATCTAACTTCTGCAGCAGGATAAAACAAAAATGCGCCTGCAGCGTATAATACTAGTCCAATGAGTATTCCCATTTTGTATCCTAACTTCTTCATTACATATCCAGCGGGAAGTGCCATGATAAAATAGCCTAAATAGAACGCAGTTTCTACGATATTAGCTTGCCAGCGTTGCAAATCAAGTGCAGTTTGAAATTGCTTAACTAAAGTACCATTTAAACTATTGGCAAGTCCCCAAAGAAAGAATAAACTAGTAACTAAACTAAATGGAATCAGGTAGTTTACTTTAGTAGATTGAGATTCAATTAAATTTTCATTTTCATTGGTAGGTAATGCCATTGGATTATTTTTTATTTAAAAGGATAAAACACTTTCAATATACCTTCTTTTTTTTAATTTTAAATTTGTACATGATTGATTTTACAGAATATATTTTAAAAACGTCCTTATTCAATCCAATTTCTATTTTATCCAAATGAAAAAATTAATTTTTATTTCAGCAATATCATTCTTGAATTGGGTAGTTTTTGCTCAAAATATACCAGTAATTAATCCAATCCCGAGTAAAAAACAAGTGGATTGGCAGGTATTAGAATATTATGGATTTATTCATTTTAACATGAATACTTTCACAAATTTAGAATGGGGTGAAGGACAGGAAAATCCCATAAACTTCAATCCAACGAATTTAGATTGTAATCAATGGGCTAGAATTGCCAAAAAAGCGGGTATGAAAGGTTTAATTTTAACCGTTAAGCATCATGACGGTTTTGCTCTATACCCGTCAAAATTTACAATGCATACCGTAGCAAAATCAAATTGGAAAAATGGCAAAGGTGATGTTGTTAAAGACTTATCTGAAGCGTGTAAGAAATATGGCATAAAACTGGGGATTTATCTATCTCCTTGGGATCGAAATCATCCAGATTATGGAACCGATAAATATAATTTAATATATGTAGAAATGCAGAAAGAATTATTGACTAATTATGGTCCCATTTTTGAATTTTGGTATGATGGAGCTAATGGTGAAGGTCCAAATGGGAAAAAACAAATATATAATTGGCCTTTATTTAATAATACTGTTTTAAAATATCAGCCTAATGCAATACAATTTTCAGATTCAGGACCGGATATTCGTTGGGTCGGCAATGAACGTGGATTTGCTTACGACAAAACATGGAGCCCAATAAACCGCGATGAGATTTATCCTGGCTTCCCGAAGTTTGATTTATATCGAAATGGTCAAGAAAATGGTACTCATTGGGTTTCACCCGAAGTCGATGTTTCCATCAGACCTGGCTGGTATTACCACGCAGACCAAGATTCAAAAGTAAAGTCACCTGATTCTTTAATGAAAATTTATGTGGCTTCAGTAGGTAGAAATTCTAATTTATTACTTAATATTCCTGTTGACAGAAGAGGTCTTATTCATCCTAATGATTCCATATCAATGATTGGTTTTAAACAATTAAGAGATAAGGGACTTGTCAATTTATTATTAAAAAATGATCAAATAAGTACATCATCAAATCATAGTGGCAAATCTATTGCAGAATTAATTGATAAAAACACAAAAACGTTTTGGGCTGCTAATAAGGCTGATCAATCACCTTTAATAAATATCAATTTGCAGACTCCAAAATTGATTAATGCCATAATGATTCAAGAGCCTATTTTTATGGGTCAAAGAATTATTCAATTTAAAGTTTTATTGACCGATGAAAATGGGGCAAAAGAAGAAATAATTTGCCAGACGATTGGCAATAAACGCATCGTCACATTCAAGCAGAGAAAAGTAAAAAATATTGAAATTGAATTTTTGAAATCCAGAGGTCAAGTTCTTATTTCTAATGTAGAACTGTTAAAGCTTATTTCAACACGTAACGAACCGCTTTACCAGTAAATGTATACCCAGTCGTTGTACTTGTGCTGAAAACCTGATATTTAACATCAATTAATGCTCCTGCGCCCAATGCTAATGCAGATTCAATCATTTTATTGAGAAGATTTTGTTTTTCAGTTTGATGATTTCCTCGATAAAGCATTTTACCATTTTGAGTTTGCTTATCCTCTAATGGAATTTCCTGTGTAATACTGAGAGGCTCAATAATTTCAAATTTTTGTTTTGGAGTCTCATTAAAATAAACAACGTCTATTTCATATTTTCGCGGTATTTCAAATCCTAAGCCATCGTGTCTTTCTGTGGACCCATCTTTATAATTTGGACTATAATAAGTATTCTGCTTTAACTGATTTCTACATGATGATGTTAAACCAATTATTATAAATACCGCAATAAGATTTAAAATATTAAATGGTTTCAGAATCATAAATAATTACTTTTTCCCAAAGATGTGCACAATTTTTAATGAATTCTAAATGTTCTGGCGCTACTTGATAAAAATCATGTCCAGCCTCATCATTAAATGTGGTTAATAGGCAATAACTATACGAACGATCTATAACAGGACGATCTGTATTTGCAGGCGCACCGGCATTAAAATGTACAATAGTTTTTATCCGAGACAATAAATTGACTTCTTTTTCAAAAAAGGCAACTTCATCTTTATTTAAAGAATTTTTAAGCCAAAAATTTACTACGTGAACAAACATATTTTAAATTAATTTTTCTTGTTTACAACGATCGATTAATTTTATTCTTAATTCTTCAGAACCTACGGCTAATGGCCTCCTAACTTGAGATTGCATTAAACCCAATGATTCCAATATTAATTTAACGCCCACTGGGTTACCTTCTTCATACAAATACGAATCGATCGCTAAAAAATGACCTAGGATTTTTTGTGCTGAAACAAAATCACCTTTTAACGCGAAGTGAATCATTTCAGAAAATTTATTGGGTAATGCATTAGCTATTACCGACATAACCCCCACTCCTCCAATAGAAATAATGGGAACTGCTTGAACATCATCTCCAGAAATCAATAAAAAATCCTTAGGTTTATTGAACGCAATTTCGATACACTGTTCAATTATGCATGACGCTTCCTTGATACCGATGATATTAGGATGTTCAGCCAAATTTAAAACAGTTTCGGGGGATAAATTGATCCCGGTTCTTCCCGGTATATTATATAAAATAACAGGAACAGGGCAAGTATCAGCGATCGAATTAAAATGATCTATTACACCCTTAGAACTTGGTTTATTATAATAAGGAGAAACTGATAATATAGCATCAATCCCATTGAATGATGTGTTTTTAATTTGACCTAATAAAGATTCTGTATCATTTCCACCGATTCCATAAACAATCGGTAAATGATGGGCATTTGATTCCTTTATGGTCTCAATTATTTTTTTCTTCTCATCAGACGTAGTAGTTGCAGATTCACCTGTGGTTCCTTGGACTACTAAATAATCCACACCGCCTTGACTAACATGATTAATTAAAGAACTGAGAGCTTTCCAATCAATACTTCTATCTTGAAGCATAGGCGTCACTAATGCTGGAGCTACTCCATGAAATTTAGGTAATTTAGTCACTTGCATATGATTATAGAAGGTTTAAAAACTCTTCTTCCGTTATAATTTTAATAGCTAATTGATTTGCCTTTTCTAATTTTGATGGTCCCATATTATCTCCCGCGATTAAATAATCTAATTTTGACGAAATACTGGAAACAACCTTTCCTCCATTCAAAATAATTTTATCTCTTAAACCATCTCGATCAAAATTCTGAAAAACACCTGAAATTACGAAACTTTTACCTTCTAAACTTGTACTTTCTTGCTCTAGTTCTAAAATATCTTCACTCAACTGTACATTAGATTGTTCTAAACGGTTAATTAAATCAATATTATCAGGTTTACTAAAAAATGCGATGATACTTAATGCTATTCTATCTCCTATTTCAGGTACAGCGATTAATTCTTCATAACTAGCGTCTCGCAAATTATTTATTGACTTAAATTCTAAGACTAATTTTTCGGCTATGGTTGCCCCTACATGTCTAATTCCAAGACCAAATAAAACTTTTCTAAAGGGAACTGTTTTAGATTTCTCAATTGAGTTTACTATATTTTGAATCGATTTTGATTGGAACCCATCAAGTCCAAAAAAATCAAAGGATGTTAGTTTATATAAATCACCAACATCCTTAATAATTGATTTATCGAATAAAAGATCAATCGTTTCCACTCCTAAGTTTTCAATATTTAAAGCTTTTCGTTGGATAAAATGTTCAATTTTACCTTTGATTTGGGTAGGGCAAAATGAATCATTCATACAATAATGGTTCGCTTCTCCTTCTACTCTTAAAAGTTCACTATTGCAATCGGGACAATTTGTCGGGAATGTAAAAATAGGCTTTTCTGGATTTCTAATGGACATATCTACTCCTGTAATCTTTGGAATAATCTCCCCTCCTTTTTCAATAAATACCATATCACCTTCATGTAAATCTAAACGAGTCATTTCGTTTGCGTTGTGTATGGATGCTCTTTTTATCATGGTACCTGCCAAATAAACAGGGTTTAAATTGGCTACTGGAGTTATATTACCAGTTCTACCAACTTGATAACTGATACTTAATAATTCAGTTTTAGCTATTTCGGATGGGTATTTAAATGATATAGCCCACCTAGGTGATTTTGCCGTAAAACCAAGTCTTTCTTGTTGGCCATAATCATTAATCTTAATAACAATTCCATCCGTATTTAATGGTAAATCATTTCGTTTTGTTGTCCATTTTTCGATATAGGCTAAAACCGATTCGATATCAGAACATTTTTCCCACGTTTGACTAATCGGAAAACCTAAGTCAAATAGTTTAATCAAACTTTCCTCGTGCGTTTGAAATGGATTGTCAAATCCTAAATATGCGTATATGTAGCAATCTAAATTTCGTTGGGCGACAATGGATGAATCTTGCATTTTAAATGTACCTGAAGCTGAATTTCTAGGATTTGCCAATAATTGTTCACCTGTTAGTGATCGCTCATAATTAATTTGTTCAAAAATATGATTTGGCATGAAGCCTTCGCCCCTTAATTCAAATTCGACAGGAAAAATTTGATCCGTGATTGAATGCGGAATTGACTTAATTGTTTTAACATTATTGGTAATATCATCACCCCTAATTCCATCCCCACGGGTAACTCCTTTGATTAATTTCCCATTTTGGTACCAAAATGATAGTGCCACTCCGTCAAATTTTAATTCACAGATATATTCATACTTTTCATCGCCTAATGTTTTTTTTATCAGTGCATCAAATTCTTTTAAATCATTTTCATTATATGTATTTCCTAAGGATAACATAGGGAAACGATGTGTGACACTTTTGAATTGTTTGGTTATGGTACCGCCTACTTTTTGAGTTGGACTATCGGTTAAAGCAAAAAGTGGATTTTCATTTTCCAGTTTATGCAACTCATGTAAAAGTTGATCAAAGGCCAAATCAGATATGAGGCTTTCGTTATTCTGATAGTAAGCTTCATTATACTTATTAATTAGATTAATAAGCTCATCCATTCGTTTTCTAATATCCATATTAAAAAATTATTTCATAAAGTTAATTGGAATACCGTTAGAAATATACCTTAGCAAATTATTTTCATACCTTTGTAAAATGGAAAATCTGATCATTGCCCCTTCTGTATTATCTGCTGATTTTGCAAATTTAGGTTCTGAAATACATATGTTAAATGAATCTGATGCAAAATGGATTCATATCGATATTATGGATGGAATGTTTGTACCCAATATTTCATTTGGTTTTCCTGTGTTAGAAGCGATTAATAAAATATCAACGAAGTTTTTAGATGTCCATTTAATGATCGAAAAACCAGAAAGGTATTTAACACAATTTAAAAATGCGGGAGCAAATTTAATTACAGTTCATTATGAAGCTTGCACTCACATTCATCGTACCATTCAAGAAATAAAAACATTAGGCTGTCAAGTGGGTGTTGCTATTAATCCTGGAACATCTGTAACGGTTTTAAATGAGATAATTCAACTAGTTGATTTAGTATTAATTATGTCAGTTAATCCAGGGTTCGGTGGACAAACATTTATACCCAATAGTATTCAGAAGACGAAAGATGTCAAAGCATTAGCTAATAAATGTGGAAATATGAACTTAAAAATAGAAATTGACGGTGGAGTGTCCATTACAAACGCAAAAGAATTAATTTCTGCTGGAGCGAATGTATTAGTAGCCGGTAATTTTGTTTTTAATTCGAAAAACCCAAAATCTACTATTTCCGATTTGTTGAAACTTGGTGAATAAGGCATAGATGAAATTTTCAAAAATAATACTCTTATTATTTTTTTGCTTATTCATAGAATTTCAAAGTTCTGCTCAAAAAATACAATGGGCATCTAAAATAATTTCGGTTTCAAGTGAATATACAGATCCCTTATTAGGCAATGAATATAAGGCAATTCATGCCCTTGGAAGGCCTAGTAAATTCCCTAAGTTTACAAATAGTCCTAGTTCATGGCAATCATTAACTCCAGATAATCCTACGGGTGAATACATTATCGTTGGTTTTGATACGATTCAAAATATCAAACAGGTAGCTATTTTTGAAAATTTTGGTGCGGGTAGTATAGTGAAAATCGATGCCTTAGATGAGAATAACAAAATCTATACGCTAAAAGAATTACCGAATGGCTATGCGAAAAGCAATGGACAAATCACGTATGTTAATTTGACAAAACTAACTTCATTTAAAGTTAGAGCTATAAAAATAGCTTTTAATTCGAATAGAGTTAATGGGTTTTCTCAAATTGACGCGATAGCCATATCTGAATCTGACATTCCTATTGAAGAAAGCATAAAATTACAGGATGAGCCCAATGCTACTTATTTCAAAGAAAATATGGGGGCTGCCATAAATTCTATTCACAATGAAATATGCCCGGTAGTTAGCCCAGATGGGCAAAAATTATATTTTACCCGGTGGAAACATCCGGACAATCTTGGAAAAGACAAAAATCAGGATATTTGGTTTTCAAAATTAAAAGATGATAAATCTTGGAGTAAAGCTGAGTTATTTAGTCGACCTATCAACAATGAAGAAAATAATGCAGTTTGTGGTATTTCATTAAATGGCAAAACAATTTTATTGAATAATGTTTATGGGAAAGATGGTAAAATGGAAAAAGGAGTTTCAGTTTCTTATTTACTAAGAACAGGCGATTTTAGCTTTCCAAAACCACTACAGATTCTTAATTTCAAAAATAAATCAGAGTTTTCGGAATATACACTTGCGCCCAATGGGAAAGTACTATTAATGACAACGGAAATGAAAGATTCTTATGGTGGTAAGGATATTTATGTTTCTTTTCTTCGTACGGATGACAAATGGACTGAACCCAAAAATATTGGCAATAAAGTAAATACTGGAGAGTCAGAAAGCACGCCTTTTATTGCTCCTGATGGTGTTACCATGTATTTCTCTTCTAGCGGGCATGTTGGCTATGGGAGTAATGACATATTTCTAACTAGACGATTGGATGATAGTTGGGTAAATTGGTCCACTCCTGAGAACCTTGGACCGATAATAAACACTCCACAATGGGATGGTTACTTTTCAGTAGCAGCACAAGGAGATTATGCCTATTTTAGTTCTGTTGAAAATTCAATTGGCGCCGAGGATATATACCGAATAAAAATACCTCCTAAAATTAAGCCTTTGACTTTAATTAAGTTTTCAGGAAATATATATAATGATGAGACAAAAGAAATTATTGAAGGTAAAATCCTAGTGAAATCACTTTCAACAAAGGATTCTTTGAATTTAGAGTTTGACCCATATAATGGTGATTTTGAGTTTATGTGGCCAACTAAATTTCCATTTTCGATGGAAGTGAAATCTAAAGGATTTATTTCAAAAGTTGAACGTTTCAATTTTACCAAGGAGGCTTCTTACAAATCCATAAATAAAAATTTTAATCTATTACCTTTGCGATTAGATAAGCAATATAATTTGCCCATCATAAATTTCGAACAAAGTAAATTCGAACTTTTACCAGATAGCTTTGATGAATTAAATAATATTGTCAGTATTTTAAAGGAAAATGTTGATTATGGTATTTTATTAGAAGGGCATACGGATAATCAAGGTGATTGGAATGAAAACTTAAAATTGTCATTAAACAGGGTGGAAAGTGTTCGTGATTATTTAGTGATGAAAGGAATTTCTAAAGGAAGAATACAAATTAAAGGTTGGGGTGGAATTAAGCCTTTAATGAGTAATATGATAGAAAATAGACGTAAATTAAATAGAAGAGTAGAGTTCACTTTGTTTGCCCAATAATGATAAAATCATCAACTGATGTATATTTTAAACAACTAAATGGCATTCGATTTATAGCCGTTTTTTTAGTCTTGTTGGATCATTGGCTTGTTCCAATATTACCCGTACCCTTAGGTCATCTTGGTGTAGTTATATTTTTTGTATTAAGCGGCTTTTTAATAACAAGGATTTTATTTTTAAATGCTGACGAAATTCAAAATACAAAATCGAGTGCATGGCCTAAAATTATCCGATTTATCTATCGGAGATCTTTACGAATATTCCCCATATACTTTATTCTGTTATTCATTGGCCTAATTTTTAATATATCTAATTTCAAGGAATTATGGCCTTGGTTATTAAGCTATACCCCAAATATATACATTATGATAAAGGGTCAATGGCTAGGCACTTGGGATCATTTGTGGTCATTGGCTGTGGAAGAACAGTATTATTTAATCTTTCCATACTTTAT
>CAMARL010000061.1 GCA_945860325.1 Spirosoma fluviale
GTACGATATCCCGCTATTATGTATGCATTCATGTTCGTAATTGATTAATTTCTTAAAGGTTTTCCGCCACTTAATAGGCTTCCGATTCTGTCCATGGTTTTTTGTTCTCCAGTCAACGATAAAAATGCCTCGCGCTCAAGATCCAATAAATATTGTTCGGTGACTTGTTGGGGTGCATCCAAATCACCCCCACAAATAGCAAAGGCTAATTTATTTCCAATCAATGCATCATGTTCCGAAATATATCGGCCCATCAACATCCCCTGAATTCCTGCTTTGAATAAAGCCAAACCTTGCTTGCCCTCAACCCAGACATCACTTCGGCGATTTTTTTGCACATATCCAGCTTCCGCTAATAAGATGGCTTCTTTTTTTGCCTCACTAATTACTTGGCTTCGGTTTAACACAATGCGATCCTGCGTTCTCAAATAGTTCAATTCCAAAGCCTCATACGCGGAAGTACTTACTTTCGCTGTCGCGATATTCATGAAGGCTTGTTGGAGTCGGTTCAACTCCACATCCCCCGTTCTCCGCGCATCTCCCATTCTCAAAGCCATCTCTTTTGTTCCACCACCCGCTGGGATTAAACCTACGCCCACTTCCACTAAACCCATATACAATTCTGAATGGGCAACGATTTTGTCGGCATGGAGATTAATTTCGCAACCACCGCCTAAAGCTAAGGTATGCGGCGCCACCACCACCGGAATGCTGGAATAGCGAACGCGCATCATAGATTCTTGGAACGTGGCAATCATCTGGTTCACCTCGTCGAATTTCTTCTCGATCCCAAACATGTACAACATGCCTAAATTCGCACCCGCCGAAAATGCTTCGTTCGATTCATTCCCAATGACCAAACCACGAAAATCTTTTTCCGCCGTTTCAATGGCATGGGCGAGACCTTCGAGTACACCTTGGCCCATCGTATTCATTTTCGAATGGAATTCTAAACCTACGATGCCATCACCTAAATCGATGATATGGGCATCGTCGTTTTTAAATATCGTGTTCGTCGGTTTTAATATTTGTAAAGAAATTTGCTTTTCTTGGCCTGGGATGGCTTGATAGCTTTTGCTGGCCCATTCATAATAGAGACGTTTTCCACCTTCCGTTTTGTAGAAAGTTGAGTGGCCGAGGGCCAACATTTCATTCACCCATGGCGCCGGGTTTAAGCCTAATTCAGCCATCATCGCATTTGCCTTTTCGACGCCGATAGCATCCCAAGTTTCGAATACGCCCATTTCCCAACCAAAACCTGCACAAATGGCTTGGTCAATCTTAACCAAATCATCCGCGATTTCAGGTACGCGATTGGATGCGTAGCGGAAACCATCTAAGATTGTTTTGCGGTAAAATTCACCGGCTAAATCCTGGCCTGCTAAAAGAAGCGCAAAGCGATCGGCCAATTGATCTACAGCTTTCGAGCGTTCCAGCGTTTCAAAGGAAACTCGCTGTGCCGCCCGATATTCAAACGTCTGTAAATCCAAACTTAAGATGACCGTTTTCCCTGTTGGGTCTTTAGTCTTTTTATAAAATCCCTGGCCGGTTTTATCTCCAAGCCATTTGTTGTCCATTAATTTTTGCATCATCGAAGGCAATTCGAAAATCGATTTGCTTTCATCTTCTGTCAAAGCAGCCAATAAATTATTCGCTACATGAACGGTGGTATCTAAACCAACCACATCGGAAAGTCGGAAGGTTCCGGATTTCGGTCGGCCTACTACTTTAGATGTTAATTTATCTACTTGCTCGACACTTAATCCTAATTCTTCCACCACTTTCATCGTCTGCATCATGGAATAAACACCTATGCGGTTGGCGATAAATGCCGGGGTATCTTTACAAAGGACCGTTGCTTTCCCTAATTGCGTTTCGCCATAGGCCAATAAAAATTCAACGACCGAGGGATCCGTTTTTGGGGTCGGGATGATTTCTAATAAACGTAAATAACGGGGAGGGTTAAAGAAGTGAGTTCCGCAAAAATGCGCTTGAAAATCTGCTGAACGGCCTTCCGCCATTAAATGAATCGGTATTCCAGAAGTATTAGAAGTGATTAAAGTTCCTTCTTTCCTGAATTGCTCCACGCGATCGTACAAAGACCTTTTGATGGCCAAATTCTCTACGACCACTTCCATGATCCAGTCGGCATCCGCGATTCCAGACAAATTATCATCAAAATTTCCTAATTGGATATTCGCCGCAAATCCGGCTTGGTATAAAGAAGCAGGCTTCGATTTTAATGTTTGTTGGAATGCAAGATTTACAATCCTATTCTTCACCAAAGGGCTTTCAAGAGATAAACCCTTCGCTTCTTCTTCTGCATTCAATTCTTTTGGCGCGATGTCTAAAAGAAGTACTTGCACCCCAATATTGGCGAAATGACAGGCTATACGTGAGCCCATAATTCCTGAGCCTAGTATGGCTACTTTTTTAATTGAACGATTCATCAGAAATGATATTTGTTTTTAATAGTGTAAATGGGCCAACTTATTATTTGGCCTGTACAAAACAATGTTTTCTAAAAGCCAGAAAGTAAATATAATTAAAATTTAAAGTGTTATGCAAGCATACTAAATTAAATTTCATAAAACACAATCAAAATCATAAATACCAAATTAATGGCATAGAACGATTAAAAAATGAGTCTGAATCTAGGCATTTTCCACGTAGCTCGAAATCGGCTCGCAGGCGCAAACCAAATTGCGATCTCCATAGGCTGAGTCTATTCTAGAGACGGTTGGCCAGAATTTCGCCGACTTCACATAGGGCAATGGGAACACCGCTTTTTCTCTAGTATAAGGACGAGTCCACTCACCTATTAAAACGATGTTTTGGGTATGTGGCGCATTTTTCAACACATTATTTAGCTTGTCGGCCGTTTCGTTTTCAACTTCCCTAATTTCTTCTCGGATGCTTAATAAGGCATCACAAAAACGGTCTATCTCGTCTTTATTTTCCGATTCTGTCGGTTCGATCATCAGCGTGCCAGCGACTGGAAACGATAGGGTAGGCGCATGAAATCCATAATCCATTAATCGCTTCGCAATGTCTTCCGCCTCTACGCCGGCAGATATTTTAAAGGGTCTACAATCGACAATCATCTCATGCGCGCAACGGCCTTGAGATCCTGTATACAGAATTTGGAATTCTTTTTCCAAACGTGTTTTGATATAATTTGCATTTAAAATGGCCGTTTCTGTCGCCCTAGTCAATCCTTCTCCTCCCATCATGGCAATATATGCATATGAGATCGCTAAAATACTAGCAGAACCTACAGGCGCTGCTGAAACGGCACCGTGCGATTCTGCGGCTACTGAATCAGTCATTACGTGGCCTGGTAAAAAAGGAACTAATTGTTTGGCGACGCCAATAGGCCCCATTCCAGGACCACCGCCTCCGTGAGGAATACAAAAAGTCTTATGTAAATTTAAATGACATACATCGGCACCGATCGTCGCTGGGGAAGTTAATCCCACCTGAGCATTCATATTCGCACCATCCATGTAAACTTGTCCGCCAAAATCATGAATCATTTGGCAAATTTCTTGAATGGCTTCTTCAAAAACACCGTGGGTACTCGGATATGTGACCATTAAGCAGGCCAAATTATCTTTGTGTTCTTCAGCCTTTGCACGTAAGTCGGCCATATCAATATTGCCGTTAGCATCACAAGCAGTTACGATAACTTTCATGCCCGCCATCACCGCCGAGGCTGGATTTGTTCCATGTGCCGAAGACGGAATTAGCGCAATATTTCGATGCGAATCACCTCTTGAGGCATGATAAGCGCGAATAACCATTAAACCGGCATATTCACCTTGTGCTCCTGAGTTTGGTTGCATCGACATGGCCGCAAAACGGGTAATTTCACATAACCAATCGTTTAATTCCATGATTAATCGTTGGTACCCGCGCGTCTGATCCCCCGGCGCAAATGGATGAATTTTTCCAAGTTCAGGCCAAGTCACAGGAATCATTTCAGTCGTCGCATTCAATTTCATCGTACATGAACCTAACGAAATCATGGAATGCACCATGGATAAATCTTTGGATTCCAAGGACTTTAAATAACGCAACATCCCATGTTCTGAATGGTATTTATGAAACACTTCATGCGTCATGAATGAGCTCTTACGAGTTAAAGAAGCAGGAATTTGCCAAGCAACGGTTAACTCATCCCCTCCGATGCCATGGTTTTTGGCTCTTTGGAAAAAGGCTAAAATAGCGACCACATCATCTTCTGAATTTGTTTCGTCGAGGTTGATGCTCAATTTACTCGGGTCATTTTTAAAGTACCTAAAGTTTCTTTGGGCTTCTTCTGCATAGGCCCTAATTTCTTCCGTTAATTCACCTGTCTGAACCGTTAAGGTGTCAAAATGCTGAGTATTTTCTAAGGTAAAGCCTAATTTTTTAAGTCCGGCGGCCAGCAATTCTGTCAATCCATAAATTTTTCCAGCGATATTTTTCAATCCTTCTGGTCCATGGTAAATGGCGTAGGCCGCTGCCATGATGGATAAAAGTACTTGGGCCGTACAAATATTGGAAGTCGCTTTTTCTCTACGAATATGTTGTTCGCGGGTTTGCAAGGCCATTCTTAAGGCACGATTTCCTTCTGAATCTACCGAAACGCCAATGATCCTTCCCGGAATACTTCTCTTGTATTTTTCTTTTGTGGCAAAAAATGCGGCATGCGGTCCACCAAATCCCATGGGAACTCCAAATCGCTGGGAACAACCTACCACAACATCCGCGCCCCATTCTCCCGGAGGAGTTAACAAAGTTAAAGCTAATAGATCCGCTGCTACAACTACTTGGACATCGTTTTCTTTCGCCGCATCTACTAAATTTTTATAATCAAATACTTCGCCATTGGCCGCCGGATATTGCAACAACATGCCAAAAAATTTCGTGTCTGTTACATCGACAGCTTGATGATCCCCGACAATAATTTCTATGCCGATAGGCTCTGCACGCGTTTTTAATAGGTCAATCGTTTGAGGTAAACAAAGGGAAGAAACAAAAAATGCATCGCCCTTTTCGGAAGATTTTTGACCAAACAACATCGTCATCGCTTCTGCGGCAGCCGTTCCTTCGTCGAGCAAAGAGGCATTGGCTAATTCCATGCCGGTTAGGTCGATGATCAATGTTTGGTAATTTAATAACATCTCCAATCTCCCTTGAGCAATTTCTGCTTGGTATGGGGTGTAGGCCGTATACCAAGCCGGATTTTCTAAAATATTTCTTAGAACAACCGTAGGCGTAATGGTGTCATAATAACCTAAACCAATATGACTTTTAAATACCTTATTATGCCCCATGATTTGTTTAAAATCCCGCAAAAATTCAAACTCAGTTTTCGGATTAGGTAAACGTAATTCATGTGCCAATCTGATCTTAGAAGGGACAGTTTGATCGATGAGTGTCGCAAGGCTATCGACCCCAATGGTCTTTAACATGGCATTCACATCTTCTTGATTTGAATTATTATGTCTCAATGAAAAATCTTCTCGGTATTTGAAATTTGGGTGCATAGTTGATTGAAGGAATTTTGTTGAAAAACTTGACAAAAATAATCTTTTTTTAGCGATTTATTTTTCAATTGTTAACTTCGCCTTTCCAAAAATGTTTTATAAAATGAAAAAATCAACAATCTATTTATTAGCCCTAATTTTGGTGGCTAAATTAATTCCAACAAATGTGTTGGCTCAAGGAAATCCAATACCCTTTGCATATAATATCAAGGCTGAAGATTTAAAAAAACACTTGACTTTTTTAGCTTCTGATAGCTTAAAAGGTCGAAATACAGGTTCCGCCGAACAAAAAGTGGCAGCTAATTATATTGCCGATCATTTTAAGAAGGTAGGTTTAGCACCAGTCCAAGGAAGTTATTTTCAAAAAGTAGGTTTGGCGAATCGTTCTTGGTCCACTGTGTCATTTTCTTCCCGAGGAAAAAATTATGATTACATGGACCAATTTATGGCTTCGGCTTTGACCCCTGTGGTTGCCAATTCAAAATTACCCGTCGTATTTGCTGGCTTTGGAGTACAGCAAGGTGCCTACACCGATTTTAGCCAATTAAAAGCTAAAGGGTCTGTGGTGATCGCGTTTGAAGGGGAGGCTAAAGATGAATCAGGAAATTATGTCCTGTCTGGCACGAAGGATCCTTCTGTTTTTGGCAAAGGAGATGGTTGGAAAGAAAAATTAAAGAGATCCCAGGCTGCAGGCGCCAAAGGGCTTATTTTAATATCAAGCAAGTCTGAAAAAGATTTTGGAAATGCAATGCGTCAACAACAAATCATGTTAAAGCGATATGGTAATGAGCGTATGGTCTTTACAGATGAAGTGGCTGCTGCGAATGAGGCACCAGTTTTAATGATTTCTTCCGTGGTTGCTGCTGAAATTTTAGGAATATCTGAAGCTGATTTATTAGCTTTTAAATCGGATTTAGTACGCCAGAAAAAATCAGTATCCTCAAAGTTTAAGCCAGCGCCTATTAATTTAACGATTGAAAGAACTGAAAAGCCAGTTGACACCTATAATGTCGTAGGTTTTTTAGAGGGAACGGATAAAAAGGATGAAGTCATTGTCATCACCGCGCATTATGATCACATTGGCGTTTCCGCCGATGGAAAAATTAATAATGGAGCGAATGATGATGGTTCAGGTACTGTGACGGTGATGCAGGTAGCGGAGGCCTTTGGTCGGGCTGCAGCGGCAGGAAACAAACCTCGCAGAAGTATTTTATTTATGACGGTGACTGGGGAAGAAAAGGGATTGTTGGGTTCTGAATATTACTCAAATCACCCTTTGTTTCCATTGGAAAATACAGTTTGCGATCTAAATATTGACATGACGGGTCGCCGAGATGAGGGACATGAAGGGAAGCCAGATTATATTTATGTGATCGGTTCTGATAAATTGTCATCTCAATTGCATAATGTGCTTTTAGAGCAAAACAAAAATCACATGGGCTTGGATTTAGATTTTACTTTTAATGATCCCAATGACCCAAATCGTTTTTATTACCGTTCAGACCACTACAATTTCGCAAAGAAAAAAATACCGGTAGCTTTTTTCTTTAATGGGGTTCATGATGATTATCATCAGCCGACGGACGATGTGGAAAAGATTGATTTTGACCAAGTACAGAAAATAGGCCGATTGGTATTTTATATGGCTTGGGACATCACAAATCGCAATGAACGTTTAAAGGTAGATTCAAATAAGCCATAAAGAATTTCAATTTTAATTGGATAGCGTTTGGCGAGAAATTGGTCAAACGCTATTTTTTTCTATTCATATTTCATAAAATTCAATGGGCAAATCGTCCGGATCAGCAATGAAAGTAAATTTTTTACCTGTGAATTCATCGATTCGAATGGGTTCTGAATCGATATTTACGGTGGCCAATTGGCGCACTGTTTCTTCGATATCTTTCACTTGAAATGCAATGTGCCTTAATCCACAGGCCTCAGGTCTGGAAGTTCTTTTAGGAGGATTGGGGAAAGAAAATAGTTCGATGATGTATTGTTCACCCAGCGCCAAATCTAATTTGTAGGAATTTCTGGCTTCTCGGTATACTTCTCGGACAACGCTAAGGCCTAATTTTTCTGTATAGAATTTTTTCGAAATAGCGTAATCGCTGCAAATAATGGCAATGTGGTGCACGGAGCTTATTCCTAAATTTCCCATGAATGAATTTAAAAAAGGTTGATTTCTAAAGAAAACGGAAGCATGGAGAATTCCTTTACTAGGTGCATATTTTGGCAGATTGAATGCAAAAAATACGTAAAATATTGCCGTTTTTTGATCAATTGAAATTAAAATGGATAAATAATTTCCTTTTGTTTTTCCTTGTCGATTAGCATTTTCGAGTTTGAACTTCTTAGTTTTTCCCCTAATTTTTTGGCTAAAAATTGGCCTTTTTCTGGAAGGGAGGTAAATAAATTATTTTTCTCTGACAGGTCGGCGCGCGTGTTATACAATTCAAAATGTTGGTCTTTGTGGAAAAATATAAGTTTCCAGTCTCCTTGCCGAATGGCGCTAAAGGGTTGGATATCCGGCGATCCGTTGGTTCGCATGTGAGGATAATGCCAGGTGAAAAATCGATTTTGATTCGACGTTTTTCCTTGAATAATGGGCACTAGTGAAAGACCATCCACATGCTGTATTTTACCCTTAGGCTTAATGTTGGTTAGTTGGAGTATACTTGGAAAAACATCATCTACAATAATATTTTCTTGATTGATGCTTCCTTTTTTTCCTATTCCTGACATGACAAATGGAATGCGCAAACCCCCTTCATACCCTGAGGTTTTACCACTTCTCAGTGGAGTATTGTAGGTATTTCTCCCATTTTTGCCTCTACCTACATCGGTCAGTCCTCCATTATCCGAAAGGAAGACGATCACGGTATTTTCTGTTAATTTATTTTCATCTAAATAATCGATCCAGTCGCCTAAGCTCTTGTCCATTCCTTCTACCATAGAGGCGTATTTAGCTTCTGTGCTATCAATTCCAAGGTCATAATAATGTTGTACAAATCGCTTATCAGGTTGGATAGGTGTGTGAACGGCATAATTTGAAAACAGTAAAAAGAATGGTTTAGGATGAATTAAAACTGAATCCATCACGCGCATCGTTTCTTGTGTTAAAGCTTCTGTTAGGTGAATATCTTTTCCCCAAAAGCGATTGAGATGCGGTACAGCTCGAATGTCGTTTGGCACCCCATTTGTTTTATTTCCGAAATTTTGTAGCCCTGAATAGCTAGCGGGTTGGCCTGCCGCTGAACCCCCAATATTAATTTGAAACCCATGCAATTTCGGATTCTCACCGGGACTTCCGTAGGCGCCAAAATGCGCCTTTCCTGCATGGATCGTTGTATAGCCATTTTCTGATAAGATGGTAGCAATGCTCGTCGCATGAACACTATTTTTATTCTCATATGGACTTAATCCGTTCATATTCCAGGTGGGTACTTGAAATTTTGGATCTCCACCTTCATCTGGATTTTTGTCTTTTTGGAAGGTCCATGAGGTGACTTTATGGGAAAGCGCATTCATTCCTGTGAGTAATGAAACGCGCGTCGGCGTACAATTCTGATTCGCATACGCGTGCGTAAACTTAATGCCTCGGGCGGCTAATTTTTCCAAATTAGGTGTTCGATATAAGGAATTCCAAGGCGTTTTTTGATCGGCAAATGGGAGGGATAGATCTTGCCAACCGAGATCATCGACTAAAAAAATGAGAAAATTTTTCGGTTTTTGTTTTTGGGCAAACAGAGAAAAACTGGATAAAAATAACCCGATCAATAGTATTTTTTTCATCCTTATTTCATGGGGGTTGAGTGCATTAATTCCATTCGCCAGCGACCTTTTTCTTTTCGCAAAATAGCTGATTCAAGCCATTTTACGGTTGCGTTTCTAGTTTTCGAGCTTATCTCTGCTTTGTTTTTGTAATACACAAACGCGCGATTCTTATCTATTTTAGTCGTGATAAAATCAAA
>CAMARL010000062.1 GCA_945860325.1 Spirosoma fluviale
CCCGTACATGTGCTTGTGGAAAGTATTTTTTTGCTGAAATGGCGGCAAAAAATCCGGCAGCTCCTCCTCCTAAAATGACTATTTCCAATGTGTATTTGCTAGTGTTTGGCAAAAATCAAGAACAAATAGGGTAAATGAAATTATTTGAGGAATTAAATTTTATTTTTGGATATATATTTCAGGTATTAATGATTTAATTTTTCTTTTTGACTATGGTTTTTGTGATTTACTAGTATGTTGTTTTAGCTTTGTTATTCTTTAATCAAAATGATTTTCAAACACGTGCACTCAAAACTTATTTTTTTATGATTTCCATTTCTGATAGGCAAATGTCTTTATTGGGCATCATTTTGATTTCCTTATTTACATCCTTGTTTGTATTTTTTATTATATGGTCTACGATCGATTTTCCATTTCAAGATGATGTTGATTATATTAGGTTCATATATTTGATAAAAACAGAAGGTCGAAATTTTCTTAATTCGATATCACTATTTTTTCAATTAACGAATGATCATTTTATTTTGGTGCATCGGTTAATTCTTGTTTTCTTTTATTTCGTATTTGGGCATTTGCCTATTGATGGATTAATTTATTTTAACATATTGCAACTTCTAGTAATTCAATACTTATTTTATCTAGAATTCAAAAAATTAAAATTAAATATTTTTTTTTTCCTCCCAGTTATACTTATAAATTTGCAACCCCAGTATTTTGAAGTATCAACATGGGCTGGTGGTGGACTAAGTCATATAACAACTTCCTTGTTAATTTTTTTGGCAGTTAAGCTATCTATTACAAGGAAATATTTTTTAACATATTTGTTTACGGCGTTGTCAACTTTAACATTTGGAAGTGGATTATTTGCCATTAGTAGCGTGGGACTTTCTTATTTTCTTCAAAAAAAATACAAACCCATACTAATATTGGTTCTTTTGCTAATCATTTATTTAATTATTTACAAAATAAATTATTCTCCTTCTGGCCGTATGGCAGAATTTAGCACTAATTTTTATAATATTTTTGTCACTTTTTTCGGATTGATTGGTGGAGTGTTTTCTATTTTTGACAAAAATGGAATTTTTCTTTCAGTTGGCGCAGGAATTTTTGCGTTCTCAGCCTTTGTATTTTTATTATTTAAAAGCTTTTTTAGGAGCTCTTCTATTCGAAGTGAAAGAATTATTTTGCTTTCTTATTTCAGCTATATGGCGGCCGCTATTTTTTTAATTGCATTTGTTCGAAGTTCGGCCGGACCGGTGATAGTTGGTCGATTTCTTATGTTTAGTCCCTTTCTATTGACATGTATCTACATTATCATTATTCCCTATTTTATTAATTCAAAATGGATAGTTGTCACATTGTTATTATTTAGTTTATGTTTTTCCGCATTAACTTATTATAGATATACTCAGGTTGTTTTTGATAGAAAAAATTCGGCATTGGCTAATTCGTTTAATTGGAGTAATAATCATGTAATGTTTAATATGGATCCTAGATTTGTTGAATTATCAAATGAATTCTTAATACCTGCTTATCAAATGGGTATATGGAAAGTAAATGAAATGTATTTTCCTAACGACACATTTGATACTCAATTGAAAGCTATAAATTTGAAAATATCTAATTATACGCAACATCATCTCCCAAAGGATAATTATTTTATATTTCAAATAGATGCTTTTCCATCTGAACCTAGCTTAAATAACGCTTGGTTTGTTTTGTTTAAAAATAAATCTTCTGAAAAAAAATTCATTAGTCCTATAAAATTTCATAAAAATGGTATTTTGAATTTTTTTAAAACTGGTAACTATTTGGTCCCATCTGGTTTGTTTGAAATTCAAACCCAACAAATGTCTCCAGGTACTTTTGAAATGTACGTGTTGGGTGATCATAATTTTAAGATAAATAAAACACTAGAGATTTCGTCAGCTAAAAATAGCGCTATTATTAAATGATTTAATTAGCAGAAATCTTTATTTCCTCACCTTAGCCGCAATCATCTTGATCACATCTTCATCATTCCATTCTTGGCAATGTCCTGCCATCGCTGTAAAGGATATGTGTGCATCTGACTTTGGATTCGTTGTCTTGTCAATAAATTCCTTGAAAAATCGCGTAGATACATTTGAGAAAAGTTTATCACAATCCCTGCTGACCATATCTATATTGGCATAGCGCATTAAAGGCTCCTAAGCTACATAGCAAACTAAGCAGTATATATTTTTTCATGGAATTCAATGCAAGTGATTTCTTATTTATTGAATACCAAAAACCTTCATTTGCTTAATCATCCATGGAATATCATCTCCTGAAGCACTTGCCGGCTCATCTAAAACAATGCGCATGTATTTTGTTTTTGTATTGGCAAAAGCAATTTGATTATTTCCTTCATTCCCTGATACATGCGTTTTAGCCACTTGCCATGTTTGTCCATCCAAGGAGGTTTCAATCGTAAACTTACGAGGATGCGTGGAAACAGAAGGATTAGGTACGTTAGGAATAGGCTTGTAACCCCGAGGAGTCATGGTTTGGGCATTGAACTGTAATTCCGAGAGCATGATTTCTTTAGGGAATTTTACTTCATACCACATGCCTTTGGATTGCTTTTCGCCGGTAGACCAACCTTCATACGTGAAAGCCGTTTTAGGAGACCCCTTACTTCCTATTCGGTTGTTGCTGATATGACTGGCTTTTACTTCCCAGTTATCTTGAACACCTAATTCCTGTGGAACCATTGTATATAAGGGGTCAAATTTGTACAGACCATTTTGTTTCTTGGTCCTCGAACGAACCTCGGTAACTTGTTGGGGTGTCACGAAAGACGCTTCATTCGACATACCCGTACGGATATAAGACAATACATCCGATATCCATTCATCCGATTGTTCCTTCATTGGAGCCATCATCCCACCAGAAAAAGTCTTCTTTTGAATGGGTCCTTCCAAACCATGCAACAACACCTGAATGGCATAACTTGGATGTCCTTGCAAGCGCAATGATCCCGCTAAAGCTGGGGCAAAAAACTTGCCATTCCCCTCCGGTTTTCCTTGGCCATTATTTCCGTGACATTGGGAACAAAGCTCACTAAAAACTAATTCTCCACGCTCTAAAATCGCTTTTTGCTCTTTGCTAAATTCAGCTACTGGAGCTGCATTTCGCATTTTTATAGGCGTTATAATTTGTGTGGCGACCAATTTTACCCCTTCCGCTGAATGGGTGGTCATCGCAGTTTTCAATTGAGCATCCAAGTCCGGTAACTGGAGCACTTTTCCGCTCAACATCGCTTGAATGCATACATCTGTGTTTGAATCTTTTAACAAGGTTTGGTACATCATGCCAAGCGATTTTTCACCTGCTTTATATAAAGTTTCCCCCGCCCGCATGGCATGAATGCGCATACGAGGATTTGAGTCTTTGCTTAAGTTTTGAACCAAATCAGCTTTTAAAATACCTAAACCTTCTAAAGACCATAGCGCATGAATTCGGGCCAACTCATTTTTTGAGTTTTTAGCTAGCGTGATTAAGGCAGGTCCCACAGATACATCTTTTCGTAAAACGATTAATTGTTGGGCCATGTCTCTCCACCAACCGTTTGGATGCGATAAATGTCCAACGAGCGTACTGCTAGATTCATTGAGCATATTGGGTTGTTTTTTATCCCGCTCTAGCCCTTCATAGGTTAATCGCCAAATACGGCCAAATCCCGTAACCTTTGCCATTTGGAACTGGTCAATTTTAGTTCTTAAATAAGAACCTTTGGCTGTCCAGTTTCCTTCTTGGATGATTCCGTGGTACATGTCCACAATATACATGGTCCCGTCTGGGGCGGTGGCCATATCGATCGGACGGAAAAGTGGATCTTTTGAACGAATGAATTCTGATTCATTTTTTTGATACACATTGCTTAAGACAGTTAAACCTTCTTTATTTTCAGGATTTATTTGGCGTACAATTCTCGCGACTGGTTCACCATAGAATAATTGACCTTTCAAAGCATCTGGCAACCGATGTCCCCTAAAAATATCATTTCCAGCGGAACCTGTTACCCGACTTAACGAACCATCTGGTTGCTTTACCTGAGTCATTCCACCTTGCACATCCGCTAAATGCATCGCCTCCCCGTAAGGGATGTAAAACCCTTTTTCAAACTGATTGGGTACCTCGAAATTGCCATAATGAATCGGGAATTGGAAGTAAGATGGAACGCCACTAGCGCCTCCTTGAAACCACATTTTGCCATCATTATCTTGGGTAGCACCCCATTGAGCTCGGTTGTATCCTGTCTTCTCACGAATAATCCCACCCGGTGTTTCCCGAATTCTAAATGAGTTTACTGTACTATAAAGCCAGTTGTCCATGCCATAATACAAGAAAGCTTGTTGGTGCTCTACATTCCCCGATCGTCCATATTTCGTGGAAAATAACTCTTTTTTATCAGCCTTCCCATCTCCATTCGTATCTGTATATTTGTACACATTATCTGCGTCTGACTCCATGGTCAAAATGCAGTTTTTGCCATAAGGCAATACAAATCGAGGGAAAATTAGGTTGTCGACAAAAATGGTTCCACTCTCATAAACACCGTCGTTGTTCTTGTCTTCCCAACGAGAAATTCGGTTGATCGGATCTAATTCATTTTTAGAATCAGCATCAATCATATAAGACCTAAGCTCCAACACATACATCGCACCGTTTCCGTCAAACGTTATTTCTGCAGGATTTTCAATGGCCGGTTCAGTCAGTATGGGAGTTAATTTGTACCCTGGAGGCAATAACAACATTTTCGCTTCTTCCTCCGGAGAAAGAGATTTAACCGGATTTTTAGGGCTTATATCTATGCCTTTCCAAACTTCATCATTGGGGTCAATGCCCTCTGGCAACGTCACTTTAATTAGGGTATCTAATTTAGCAATGCTTGATATGGCTTTTGAAATAGTTTGAATGGGCTTTATTCCAGGGATAAACGAACTGATTCCTAGGGTCGTAATAGCAAAAATAAGGAGGGTTTTAACTCTCGTCGTAGACTTGATTTTCATTCGTTAAAAATAGGTTTGTGTTAAGCTTTTATTAAAGGCAAATATCTTAAAATAAAATGAATTTTCTAAAACAACTCAGGGAAAGATTTTTCAATAATGGATGATGAGATTATGTCGATTCGAGAAACAAAAAAAAGATCCGACAATGCCGGATCTTTCCTATTTAAAATCAATAAACTGATTATTATTTCTTTTGCTCAGATAAAAATGTAATCAAGGAAGCAAATTCCTCATACGATAATTCATTGGCTAGGCCAGTCGGCATCATCGATGATTCCATCTCTTTTCTGCTGGAAATATCTGCGGTTTTAATCGTGGTTGTTTGCCCCGTGATATCCCTTAGGATCAATCTTTCAGCAGATTCATTGGTGACAAATCCCATATATTCTCTCTTATTTTTGGTCGTAATTAATACCGTTGCAAATCCTTGTGAGATCGATGCATTTGGTTTTAAAATAGACTCAGCGATTTGCTCTCTGTTCATGATTGCACCAATCTGCCCCATATAAGGTCCTTTTGGCATATCTCCAGGTTTCAAACTATGGCAAACGACGCAACCTTGCTTGTTAAATAAGGCTCTACCTGCATTTGAATTGCCTGGCATTTTGACCATGGCTAACATGATATCTTCAATGGAGGTATTTCCAATTTGTCCTTTTTTATTACGAATGGCTTCTAGGTCAACTTTCACCTCCTCTTTGGCCACCATATTTTGAGCAGCACCGGCCATCTCAGCGATTTCCATTTGATGCTTTTCATTTAAATCCGATAATGCTATTTTTTCAGCATCCGATGATTTATTCCAAATAGCCAAGAAGAAATCCTTTATTTCTGGACTTGATTCCCAATCAGCCGTCTTGTAATATGGACCGTGTCCATTCGGCTTCGTCGACCACCAATATTGGCCCTCGTAGAAATTTTCTTTTTTGTACAATCGAGCAACTGTTTCTAAAATCTGCGATTTTAATTTAGCCTCTTTTGACTTATTGTATGTGGAAATAAGTGCCTTGGCAACAGCCGGGTCATGCATATAACGCATCGCCCATAAAGCAATCGTAGCATTTTTTGTACCCAAAGCTGCAATACTTTCCTTTTTGGCATCTAAACTTCTTAGCGCTTGAACAGCTACGTGGGAAGGAATGATGGCTGAATTAGGTTTTGCGTGTGGACCTTCTTTATCTTTGGGAGGTGCCACAAATGAGTTAGGAACTTTTACTTGTAATAAAGCTGATATTGCTTCTTTGCGGCCTAATCTGCCTAAACCAATGGCCGAGGCAACTTGAATACGAGGTGATGGATCTTTTAATCCATTCAAATAAGGTGCTAATGGAATTAATTTGCTTTTCGTTTTTCTGTCGGCCATTGCTCTTAATGCAAATTCTCTAACACTTTTATCTGCAATTAAAGTAACAAGTTTTACCAATCCCTTTGGGTCAGCCGCTTGTGCATACGTAAATATTCCAGTAGCTCTTGTATACAGAGGAAGCGATTTATCCGCCGCTAATTTCCAAGATATGGATGCAGCATCCTTCGCACTTCTACCCAATAGTTCTTGTTGGGCCGTGATTCTTGCCACCGCACTATTGGATTTCAACAAGTCTGTTAACTCAGCCAAGGAAGATTTTTTAACATCAGGAAATGCTTTGTAAGTCCATCCTTTTGGCACTGCTTTGATGACAAATCCTTTGGTAGGACTTCCGGAAAACCCTGCTCCATCCCAGGCCGCAAGGTATAGTTGGCCCGAGCCATCTACATCTAAATCCGTTATTTGGGCCAACTTAATAAATGTCTCATCCTTTTGAGTAAAACTAGCTCCATCAGGTGTCACACGATGTATGTACAACATGCTATTGCCCCAATCGGCCATCATCGGCACTTGGTTGTATTTTGCTGGCCAAGTCGGCTCATCCATAAACAAGGACCCCGTACCAGAACCCCCACCTACATCCACTAAACCAGGAAGGATTTCTTCCGTAAAGTGCTTAAATAATAAGGGATAGCCATATTCACCTGATTGAATCTGATGACTAAAACGAATGTTCCAACCCGCGCCGTCATTGGTATTATCCCGCGTAAATATATTCATGTAGGCGTCAATCGCTACATCGTAAATATTTCTAGTTCCATGCGTATAAACCTCCATTTCAGTACCATCTGGCCTTACTCGGACGATTCCTCCACCCAACATGGTTAATTTTTTTCCTGAACGGTCAACCGCATCATGGAAACCAAAGTCGCCGACTGCGATGTAAATCCAGCCATCGATACCCAAGCGAATTCCATTCGTTGAATGATCTGTACCTCTACTTTGAAGGAATTTAACAGAACTTATATGCTCAATTTAAGGAGAAGAAGGTCCGTCAGCGACTCCATCATTGTCCTTGTCCTCAAAAACGACTAAATCCATACCTGTAGCTTTTCCCGTTTCTGGAGAGAAAACAGTATGAAGCACATATACTTTGTTGCCCAAAGAAATGATTCCACGTGGATTGTCGACCATCGCAAATTGTGTGCTGACATCTACTTTTCCATCATGGTCTTTGTCGATAAGTTTTAAGATATAACCCTTTTTAGGAGTCTTACCCAATGATCCAATTTTGTCTACTCCTACATATACCTCACCAGTTGCGGCAACGGCCAAACAAGCAGGGGAAGGGGTGAGATCGCCACTCGTGAAATTTTTAACTTGTAATTCACCAGGCCAAAACCCAGCATTGCGTAAAGTGTCAATTTTGACAATGGCGCTTGAATTATTTTGCTTGGACGAAGAATCAAAAAAATGAATTCCAAAAAAGAAAAGTAGCCCATAAATCAAGGCGAAGCTAATTTTTAACATGTTACAATAGGTTTATATGTATTTGGTAAGTACAATTAATTGGCAATATATTAATTGATCCGATCATTTCAATCCTTTGAAATCATTTCTAATTGATTTTATTTTTTTATTTTGCCGACTAATTCCAATTAGCTTACATCATTTAAGAGTTGAAGGTGCATTTTTAGTTTCGGCTGTTCGCGAAAATGGATATACTAAATTTATTGAGGTGAAAAGTTTAGCTGGAGAACCCTGTATCTTGCAAACAGATTTTGAAGGCGAGGTGAAAGTGTTAGGGGTGGATAAAGGGAAAATGGGCCAAAAAGTCTCCCGAATTACCCTAAGATTACGTAAGGGTGAGACAGCTATTTTATATGTGGGGGAAAAACCAACAGACTTTAACATTAAAGAATTAACGAGCAGCAAGGAATCTTGGAATGCTTGGGGTGAAGGAAAATGATAAAAAATAAGATGAAAAAAGCGATTGGATTGTTCATGATTATGATGTGTTGGGCTTGCCAGAAAACAGAAGTATCCACTACGACTTCGACAGGCACCTCGGTCACCCCGACAAAAACCTATTCGGGTACGGGTTCGATTACACAGGGTTTGGGTACGACAGTTGTCGGCAGTTTGTACACATGCTCGGGGGGAAGAGTCTCTGCGGTGGGAAATATACTATCAACAGATGCTAAATCATGGGTTTTGCCAGCTGAAAACAGTTTCAGTTCGGCGAATAAACTACCCGATTTATTCAATGAGTGTAATTCAAAATCTCCCAGCTCAATGGCCCAAGTGGATACCGCTAAAATTCCAACCACCATTATAGACTCAGACGGAGAGATTATTACAGGATTTATCTATGGAGATAATTACTTTGAACTTTATGTGAATGGGAAGTTAGTCGGCGTGGATGCCGTTCCCTTTACGCCTTTCAACTCAGCATTTGTGAAATTTAAAGCTAAGCGACCTATTAAATATGCGATCAAACTAGTCGATTGGGAAGAGAATTTAGGCTTGGGAACTGAATTGAACGGAGGTGATGCGAATCACCCTGGCGATGGCGGTTTTATTGCCAAATTTAGTGACGGCACAGTGACTAATGCTAGCTGGAAAGCTCAAACTTTTTATATAGCTCCATTAGCCTCGGTCGATTGTGTCACTGAAACGGGAACTTCTCGAAATTCCTCTGGTTGCCCAACGACCTCTTCCGCGGGGTTAAAATCTTATGCTTTGCATTGGGCAATTCCATCGAATTGGTTTGCCTCCGATTTTGATTTTTCTACTTGGCCTTCCGCCAGCATATTTACGGAAAGTGCCGTAGGCCCTAAAAATGCGTATACAAACTTTAGCCCACAATTTTCTGGGGCTTCTTTTATATGGTCTAGTAATTTGATCTTAGATAATTTAGTTTTATTGCGATTTACAGGAAAATAATTGTATGATTTTTTAAATAAATCTATATTTAAAATGAAAAAATTAGGCATCATTTATTGGCTTATACTCGGCGGTTTAGCTATTAATGCTCCTAGAGTTTTGGCCCAAAACACTTTCCCTTCTAAATTGGTGAATTTCAAAGCTTATCCTGAAAATCCGATTTTCAC
>CAMARL010000063.1 GCA_945860325.1 Spirosoma fluviale
CGGCATAAATCAGTCGATACTGCATTTTGATTTGTTTGTCCTTTCATAATCTGTGTGCTTCCAAGGCATATCATTAAAGAAATACTGACAATAAATTGATTTTTCATAGCAATAGGTTTTTACTCTCCATTAACAAATTAATATTTTTCCCGTTCTACCCTCTTTTTGATACGCGATCACGGCTTCTTTGAATTCAGATAACCCAAATTTCTCCTGAACATCTACATGGACCTCTTGCGTCATTAAATAGGTGAAAACTTCTTTTAAGGCTTTCTTTATTCCTTCTTGGCCTAAGTTCTCCCACCAGGAGGTCAACCACCAACCTTCTACTTTCAAGTTTTTGAAAATTAATAAGCCTGAGTTTAAAGGAATAGGTTCTAAACTTAATAATCCGAAGACCAACATCCTTCCTCCTATTTTTAAGCAGGCCAAAGCTTTAGCTCCTTGTTCTCCGCCGACTGCATCAAAAATGGCATCAACGCCCGTTTCTACCGCTGCACGAACTATTTTGCCTAGGTTTTCCGTTTGCACGTCGACGACTATAGTCGCCCCTAAATCCAATAAAGCTTGTTTTTGTTCTGTTCTTCTTACCGTACAAATCACGTTGATTCCTCGCATTTTAGCCATTTGAATGACCAATTTCCCCCATGCTGAAGCCCCTGCAGTAATTAAAAGCCATTGGCCTTTTTGTAAACCACTGGTCTCCAACATCCCATATGCGGTAATCGGATTCACAAAGGCCTGACAGGCTATATCATCAGACATCCCCGCCGGTGTCGGAATTAATTGGGCCGTGGGTACACAAACGTATTCTTTCCAAGTGCCTATGGCTGTGAAGATTACGCGAGTTCCTTTCGGATATTGTTCCGATTTTTCAACCTCTCCTGCCGCTTCAAATCCAGCACTGCTAGGTAATTTTGGTGTAATTCCATATCGACCTTGAATGAACATGATGTCGGATGGATTTATATTTCTTGCCGTGATACGGACTAATGTTTCATGCGCTCTAGGAACCGGAATATCCACTTCTTCTAATATCAATACACTTTCTGGTAGACCGGTCTCTTTGAAAATAACTTGTTTCATCTATATTTTTTGTTGAATTCAGAGGCAAATTACCATATTTAATATTTAAATTGTTTAAAATTTTCAAACATGCATCCATTTTTATTAACAAACCAAGTTGCCCTCATTACAGGTGCGAGCAAAGGCATCGGTTTTAGCATCGCAGAATACTTTGCCGCCGCGGGTGCCAAAGTCGTTATTAGCAGCAGAGACCAACCTACCTTAGATATTTTGGCCGCAGAACTACAAAACAAAGGCTATGATGTCATTGGCATTGCTTGCCACGTTGGGAAAATGGACGCCTTAGAAGTTTTGGTCCAAAAGACCATTGATCATTATGGGCAAATCGACATATTAGTCAATAATGCTGCCACTAATCCTGTTTTTGGCCCTATTCATGATACGACTTTGGATGCCTTTGATAAGATTATGAATGTGAATTTAAAAGCGCCGTTCCGATTGATGTGCCTTTGTCTTCCCTATTTAAAATTATCCGAAAATCCTTCCGTCATTAACATCAGCTCGGTTGGTGGAATCTCGCCTGAAGCTGGCTTAGGTATATATAGTGTGAGTAAAGCGGCATTAATTTCAATGACCAAAGCGTTTGCCAAGGAATGGGGCGAATTCAACATTCGTGTCAATGCTATTTGTCCCGGCCTCATTAAAACGAAGTTTTCCGAAGCTTTATGGAGCAATGAGCAGATTTTAAAACATACGTTGAAAGCTTTGCCCATCAAAAGAATCGGAACCCCTGAAGAAATTGCGGCTGCCGCGCTTTATTTAGCCTCTCCCGGAGCTTTATATACCACCGGTTCTGTTATTACGGCAGATGGTGGCTTAACCATTTAAAATTGAATAATGCATACATCCGCCACTTTACTCGATTTAGTTTCTCGCTACCAGGCTTTTTTAAAGGAATTTATTTATCCGATTGAAAAAGATATTATATACGGTTCATTTAAATCGCATTTACCCAAATTGCGCGAATTGCGTGCATTGGCTAAATCAAAAGGCTTATTTACTCCGCATCTTTCCGTAGATGAAGGTGGTTTGGGACTTTCTTTACCTGAATTTGCCCGTATTTCTGAGGTATTGGGTACAAGCCCTTTGGGACATTATGTTTTTAATTGCAATGCGCCCGACATTGGAAATATGGAGTTGATGCATGCTTTTGCCTCTCCTTTTTTAAAGGAAACCTACTTGAAACCTTTGCAAAGAGGTGAAATTCGTTCTTGTTTTTCGATGACCGAGCCTGAACATGCGGGTAGTAATCCCATTCATATGTCTACCAAGGCGGTTTTGGAAGGAGATGAATATGTGATCAATGGACATAAATGGTTTACTACTGCTGCTGATGGAGCCCAATTTACCATCGTGATGGCAATGACAAATCCTGAAGCGGAAAATGTATACCAAAGAGCCAGCATGATTTTAGTCCCTTTGGATAATCCAGGCTACCGTTTAGTTCGTAATATATCCATCATGGGAGATGAAGGAGAGGATTATTTATCCCATGGGGAAGTTGAATTTACCAATTGCCGTGTACCCAAATCCCATTTGATCGGAGAAGAAGGACAAGGATTTACCTTAGCCCAAGTGCGCCTTGGACCTGGCAGAATCCACCATTGCATGCGCTGGATAGGTATTTGTGAGCGTGCTTTAGGGCTCATGTGTGATCGAGCTATGTCGAGGGAGTTGAATCCTGGGAAGTTTTTGTCGGGCCAACAAACCATTCAAAATTGGATCGCGGAGAGTGCGGCGGAGATAAAGGCCTCACGTTTATTGGTTTTACATACAGCAGAAAAAATTGAAAAGGAAGGTGCTAAAGCAGCTAAAGAAGATATATCGACCATTAAATTCTTTGTGTCAGATGTTTTAATGAAGGTTTTGGATCGCGCTATTCAGGTGCA
The DNA here is from genome assembly GCA_945860325.1 of Spirosoma fluviale. Classification (GTDB taxonomy): domain Bacteria; phylum Bacteroidota; class Bacteroidia; order Cytophagales; family Spirosomataceae; genus Aquirufa; species Aquirufa fluvialis_C. The sequence continues at coordinate 2,976 of CAMARL010000063.1, forward strand.
TGGAGCCTTAGGAATTACGGATGACACCTTACTTTCGTTTTGGTATCGCCATGAACGAGGGGCTCGAATTTATGATGGACCTGATGAAGTGCACAAATCAGTTTTAGCGAAAAGCATTTTAAAATCAAGAGCACTGAATGGAGGGATTTGAGAAATTACCCGCTTATTTATCGGCTCAATGGTCCATTCCAATTCCTGAATTACATATAAAGGCATTTAAAGGAGGATTTTCTAACTTGACTTATTTAATCGAGTCTGAGTCCTTTTCCTATGTGTTACGTCGGCCACCTTTCGGGAATAAAATCTCCAAAGCGCATGACATGGTTCGTGAATACAAAATCTTAATGGCCTTAGAAAAAGCGGGCTACGATAAAATCCCAAAAGCCATTTTATGTTGTGAGGACGAAAGTATTATAGGTGCCCCCTTTTTTATCATGGAAAAAGTGGATGGATTAATCATCCGAAATAAAGCTCCTGAGGGTCTTGAATCAGATTTTTTTACCAAACTATCTCATTCTGCAATCGATGTTTTGTTGGAATTGCATGCCTTAGAATTAACTAATTCGGGCTTAATCAATTTGGGAAAACCGGAAGGTTACGTGGCGCGCCAAGTAGCTGGTTGGTCCGAAAGGTATATTCAAGCACAAACGGATGATATTCCAGAACTCAAGGATGCTTTTGAATGGTTAGCACTCAATCAACCTGAGCATTCTTCTGTGGCATTCATTCACAATGATTTTAAATTTGACAATATGGTCATCAGAGAAGATGCATCTGTGGCTGCCATTTTAGATTGGGAGATGGCCACCGTGGGTGATCCATTGATGGATTTAGGAACCACTTTGGCGTATTGGGCCGAGGAAGCTGATCCTGATATTTTAAAAATGTTTAACCTAAGCTATGTAAATGGTAATTTTTCGCGTGCTGAGCTTGTTGAATATTATGCGTCAAAAAGTAATTTAGATGTTTCCAAAATCCTTTTTTATTATGTTTTTGGATTGTGTAAAGTGGCGGTGATCGCCCAACAAATTTATAAACGATACGCCTTAGGATTTTCAACCGATGAGCGATTTTCTGTATTAAACCAAGTAGTTAAAGCGGCTGGAATTAAGGCCATGCAGAGTATTAAATCGAATAAAATATGAAAATTAATAAAGTATGTATTTTAGGTGCGGGCACCCTAGGTTCAAGAATTGCTTTGCAATCGGCGATTTCAGGTTTTGAAGTTCGTGTGTATGATATAAATGAAAGCGCTTTTGAAGCTTCTCGTAAAGTGATGGCTAAGGTTTTGAAGCAAATCAAGATGGATGCGGCGATCATTGATTCGATATTATTTACAACGGATCCTGTGGAAGCCGTTTTAGATGCGGATATTATTTCTGAAAGTGTGACGGAAGATTTGGCTTTAAAACAAAAAGTCTGGGCCCAGTTTGGAGCCATATCCCCTGAGAAGACAATTTTTACGACTAATACAAGCTATTTGTTGCCTTCTCAAATTGCCGATTTTACCGGTAGGCCTTCCCTATTTTGTGCTTTCCATTTTCACGACGTTTTTTATTCTACGGTCGTTGACATTATGCCGCATCCGGGAACTTCAGAACTTTTAATTTCTATTTTGGAGGATTTTGGCCGAGCGTTAAACCAAGTTCCTGTGGTGGTTCGAAAAGAAAATCATGGCTATATTTTCAATTCCATGTTGATGGCTTTAATCGGGTCCGCAGGTAAATTAAGGACTAAGGAAGTGGCTAGTATTGAAGATATTGACAAATCTTGGATGGTCAATTTTCATATGCCCATGGGGCCATTCGGAATTTTAGATTCGATAGGCTTAGACACGGCATGGCATGTGACTCATAAATTAGAAGATCCAGCCTCGCAGGCATTTGCTTCATTGGTTAAAACCTATATAGATGCGGGTAAATTAGGTGAAAAAACAGGAGAAGGATTTTATAAATATCCTCATCCTGCTTATCGAGACCCTGATTTTTTAAATTAAGTTATTTCGGATTATATATTTTTTCTGCCGTTTTTAAAACTTCCGCTTTATCTAAAGTCATTTTTTTGGTTTTTTGAGCCTGGTATAAAGCTCTTTGATCCGCAAAATGTGGGCTATCTGGATTTGAACTCGCCCCAAACGTGTTAACTGTTTCGATGATTGGCAGGCTTCCGTCTTTAGGAAATTTCACGAAACCAATATAGGCATCACCACTAACCATCTTTTTCTTTCCATTTTCATGATTTTTCGACATCACGGCTGATAAAACATCGGGCATACCGCCTTGAGGCCACTCTTCTTTTCCACGAACTAATTTTTGTACATCGCCTAAAACGAGGTCAATCGTATCAAAGTTCTTCATTAAATAATCATAAACGTGTTGATACACTTCGACCCCTTGCGCTAGAGTTAATGTACTTTGCGCATTGCCTTTCATGGCTTTGGAAATATGATAATAAGCCAAATTGTACACCAGTGCTCCTTTACTATCTGGATTAGTCACATGATCCCAGTTTTTTAAAGAAGTAATTAATGGGGCTAATTGAGGATATTTTGACTCGTCGACCATAAATAATGAATCTGACGAATAGCCGTATGGGTATAAAATTTGTTTAGGTAGTTGGCGGTCAAATTTAATTTTCTTCAAATCCTCAAAACTGATTTTTGAATAGGAATCGATTAGGTCTTTGGCTCTCCGGCTCCGATTATTGTGATACGTTTCATAGCCATCATTTTTATCATAGTTGGCCGGATTTAAATTCTCATTTTCTGCTGTTGCCAAAAAGGGAGAATGGTTGGTATTAAATAAATAGCCACTGGAAGGATTTAAATGCTGAGGTAATTCACTAAATGGCTTAAATTTTTCCCATAAAGTCGCACGTGTATTTCCAGGAAGTGTCGAATTCCAGTGATATTTAGGATCAGGATTACGATAAGGCATTTTTCCATTGGACACATAGAAAATATTATCCTGCTTATCTGCATATATAATATTAAACATGGCCAAATGGTTGGTCTCCAAAGCAGTTTTAAATTCAGCCCAATTTTTTGCCTTATTCATAAAATACCATTGTTGGAGCGCCATGGCATCCATCAAAGAAGGTAATCGCATGGAGAAAAATTCTCCTTTTGGATTGGCTACTGTCGGTCCATAAATGGATTTATAAGCCATTTTTGAAATAGGGAATGGAATTCCTTTGATGTGCAATTTGACTTTTCTTTTCTCTAAGTTCAACCACTCACCATCCACTAGATATTGGCCAGGATGTTTTTTATCGGTTTGCAATTGGAATACATCTACTTTATCCTGCATGTTTACAGTATGGGCCCAAGCTAAATTTGGGCTAGCTCCATGAAAAATAAGGGGTGCTCCGGAAAAGAGGCCCCCTAGCATGTTCCAACCTTCCTCACTTTGTAAATGGGCTTCATAAAAAGCAGTGGCTCCTTCAATGGGTTGATGTGCGTTAATAACTAGCATAGGTTCTCCTGTGGCCGATTTTTTGCCGCCGATCGCAATGGCATTACTTCCTTCCCCCGTAAATCCTGGTAAATTGGCGATGGAACCGTTGAGGATTTTAGGCAATGTTTTGTCAACCCCGCAAAAAATAGCCACCGAAAACATGGATGTTGCAATATAGTCCTCTAGAGAAATCGGAAACACATGTTTATTTAAAACTTCCTTTGGATGCGCCTTTCCATAGGCCTTTATCCCCATTAAATAGCCTTGAAGTAATTGAATGAACTTAGGGCCCATCGATTTAATTTGTTGGTCTACCGTTGCTCTCGTATTTAATAGCCCAAAAACAAAATCGATAGGCGCTCCCTCTTTACCCATATAGGTGGATAATTTTCCCTTTCCGGTTAAAATAAGTGTTTGGATTGTTTTGAAATCGTCTTCCGCATGTGCCCAAGCAAGGCCATAAGCTACCTCTGGATCTGTGGGAGCAAAAATATGGGGTACGCCATAGCTGTCTCTAGCGATGGTGATTTTGTCCACATGAATGTCAGGAAAATTCGTGTTTTGTGCAAATAAGCTTAGACTAATAAGGGTTAATAGAAGACTGTAAAAATGTTTCATAGTTGTTTTTTAGCAAGTATAATTTATATTAAAATATTTCAAATTTAGAAGCATAAAATGATGGTGTGTTAAATGAAAAGATTTGCTAATAAGCTCTATTCATTCATTTATTAGAACTCTATTTAAATAATTAATGTTTGATTAACTCTTAACAATTTTCTCAATATCTTCTTCTATTTCTTTCAGGCTCAACTCTTTTTCAATTGTCTTTTGTACAATTTTATATTTGTCAAATTCCGTTCCTGATTTTTGCATGGCGATATCGTGGCTAATTCTACCTGCATGAGTTAATAATTCTCTACCATTCAACTGTAATATATTATCTAATCGTTGAATCCAATCTGCCATGTACATGGGAATTTGTTGTTGGGCCATCGTTTCAGCAAATGCTAAATATTGTTCCACCAATAAACCTAGTAGTTTTATCTCATCTTCATTTAAGTAGTTTTTAGCGATACTGACATCCGACTTTTTAATGGGATTAGCCTTTTTTTTATCAAATGACTGCATTCCTAACAATGGCAAATTAGCATCAACTCTTCGATATACTAATTCTGCTGCTGTTTGTTCACTGATGGCCCATAATAATTTGTTTTGAACTACCTTAAAAAAGTCAATTGTTTTTTCCGCTTTGAACTCATAATCAATACTAGTTGTGTAGATATCTTTTATTTTCTGATAGAAGAAACGTTCTGATAGACGTATACCACGAATGCGTTCTTGCAATTCGTTGAAATAATTCATTGATGTGCCCGTTTTAAATCGGTCATCATTCAATGTAAATCCTTTTATGATGTATTCTTTCAGACGTTGGGTAGCCCAAATGCGGAACAGAGTACCTTGGGGCGATTTCACTCGATACCCCACAGAAATAACAACATCCAAATTATATCCATTTACCTCAATTTCTTGGGTTTTTTCAGCTATAGCACCATGACGAGTGGTTATTCGGAATTTCCGAATAACCACTTTTTCGTCTAGTTCGCCTTCTGCAAAAACATTTTTTATATGCTCATTGATTGTGGATTTGGCTTTACTAAACAAGGTGGCCATTTGGTCTTGCGTCAACCATACATTTTCTTCTTCTAATCGGACGTCAATTTTGATGCTGCCGTTAGGATTCTTGTAGATGATGATATCGCTGTTCATACCTTTTGCTAATCTTATACTTTGGATTTCATTCTATTATTTTAAAAATGAAAACTGTTTATTAAATTCTCTTTAATCTTTAGTTAATCTATCGAAAAAAAATAATTTTCCAGATTACGTGAATTATTTCAGATTTGGATTCGAAATTAAATTGGCAAATAATCTCCAGGCACCTGGCACTGCGGCTGGTAATTCACGGAAGAAAACTAATCCTGTGTAGATGAATTGGCCTTTTCCATATTTACAAACGGTGATATTTCCCTTATTTAATTTTTCACCTGGATCCGTAAATCCTAAAGGAAATTCATAATGAGCATCATCTGATTCACCGGTATAAATGGATCTTTCTTGGACCCAATTTTCGAAATCGTTCTCTGAAATTTTATTTGGTACGTTTAATAAGGCATGTGTAGGAAGTAAAAAATCGGGTTTTGCGTCTTCTCGCGTAATTCTACCTCTACCTATCGACATTGGGTACGGTGCAATGGATGATTTAATCGGGCCTAAAAAACTTGCCGTGTTATATTGAACGATATAATTTCCTCCATTTTCTACATATTTCATGAGCTCAGGATAGGCATTGACCATATAATCAAGGGTATTGTGGGCTCTCACTCCAGTCACTACTGCATCATATTTTTTTAGGTTGGCCAAGTTTAAATCGTTTTCGCTCAAAAAATCGATTTGATATCCTAATTGTTTAATGGCTTCGGGAACCTTGTCGCCAGCTCCTTTGATGTATCCAATGCGAGTTCCTTGCTTCTTAATGTCGATGTGCAAGATGTCTAAATTGACAGGAGAAAAATACCTTTGAGTGGGAATATGCGGGTATTCTATGATTTGTAATTCCAATGAATCAACCCAATTCCCTTGTTGGGTTTCATAAGCAAGCGATAGTTTTTGCTTTATTTTTCCTGATTCTGAGAATTTAGTTTCGTCGAATGGGACATTATACGTCAACTTCTCTCCTTTTTTCAACCCTTTCGGCAAAGAAATAGTACTTAAAGTATTTTGGCCGTTGGTCTGAATTTTTACGGTTCCTGGAGCTATTTTCCCTAAAGCAAAAATGGTTAGTTCAACCATTTTCTTCGACTTTGAGCCCTTAGTTAGTAATAGTACATTGGAATTTAATGAAAAGACAGATTTTGGACTGATGCTAATGGGTTGGTATATTTCACCCTTCACAGGGTCCACAATCATTTCTTGGATAGGCTTTTCTATTTGAAA
>CAMARL010000064.1 GCA_945860325.1 Spirosoma fluviale
ATAAGGTGCTCATGAGTTTTCATCCGCAGCCGAATGCCCTAGGCTCTGCCGAATGGTTTCATCAAAGTGAATGGTTAGATTTCAATATGTTTCAAAATGGGCACTGCCGAGATCAAGAGCATTATTTAAAAGTATCAACTTTATATAACAAGGCTCCCTTTAAGCCGATCATCGACGGAGAACCGATGTACGAAGATCATCCCGTTTGTTTTAATGCGAAAGATTTGGGAACCTCTAGTGCCTACGACATCCGAAAATACGCCTACTTAGATTTATTTGCTGGGGCTTTTGGGCATACCTACGGCTGTCATGATGTGTGGCAAATGTATGATTCCACACGTGTCGGAATTAATGGCCCCCATTTCTCTTGGAAAATTGCCTTAGATTTACCCGGTGCAAACCAAATGAAATTTGCCCGAGAATTAATGGAATCTAAATCCATGCTCGACCGAATCCCTGACCAATCCATTTTAATTGAGTCCGATGAAACCCCCGGGGAACGTATCCAAGCCACTCGTGGCAAAGACTATGTTTTTGTGTACTCGTGCATAGGGAAAAGATTCCGTCTCAAAATGGGTCAAATCCCCGGAGAAAAATCATCCTACTTTTGGGTTAATCCAAGAACTGGTGAAAAGTCAACCAAAAACAATATCAACAATACCGGAATTCAGACTTTCACGCCACCTTCTAAAGGATATGGGTTAGACTGGGTTATGGTGTTAGAATCTTTGCCAGATCCAAAACCCGAAGTTAAAGTTGAGCCTGCTGCTGCAGAAGTAAAGCCGAGTCAGGAGGCTAAAGCTCCCACGACGCCATTAACACCGGCCAATTCATCCGAAGTAAAATCAGAAACCAAACCGCAAGCTCCGGCAACGACTCCTTTGCAAACGAGTCCTGCGACTACACCCACCGTTGTCCCTGAAGCAAAACTTCAGGTTTCGCCAACGAGCACTTTACAAGCAAGTCCAGCGACAGCGCCTACGGCTCCCACAGCAAATACAGCAACAGGAAATAGTTCAGCTACTACCGCTCAGCCTAACAAATAAATACGCCAAATTAAGAATTCGCCATGCGCATTTAATTCTGATATTATTTATTAATTTGGTATCTCTAAACCTAATTGTACACGTATGTTAACCCAAGCTCAAATCGATTCCTATCATCAAGATGGTTATGTCCAAATACCTGGCATGTTTAATCAAGCAGAAATTGATTTATTGTACGGCGTGGCGACGGACGACTCAGTGGTCAACAATTCATTTGACTTAAATGATCAAAACGGAAAGAAAACGAAATTAACGCTTTGGTTTACGGCAGGAGATGATTCTTTCGGTTTAATGTCTCGTTGCGCTCGACTGGTTCAAGGGGTTCAAAGTCTTTTAGGTCCCGGTGAAGTATGCCATTTTCACTCGAAAGTGATGCAAAAAGAACCTCGAGTTGGAGGCGCTTGGGAGTGGCATCAAGATTATGGATATTGGTATAAAAATGGATTTTTATATCCCGAAGATATGATTTCGGTGATGGTCGCTTTGACGGATGCTACGATCGAAAATGGCTGTCTGCAAGTTTTGAAAGGCACCCATAAAATGCAAAGAATTGAGCATCATTTTGCGGGGGAACAGCAAGGCGCCGACATGGATTTTGTCCAAGAAGCAGAAAAAGTTTCAGACCTTATTTACTGTGAATTAAAAGCAGGCGATGTCCTATTTTTTCACCCCAATGTCCTCCATCGCTCCGAAGCAAATCTTTCGGATACGGCCCGTTGGTCTGTCATTTCTGCCTACAACTTAGCCCACAATATTCCTTTCAGGGAAAAAAATACTTCTTGCATTACACCGGTAGCGATGGTGCCCGATGAAGCCTTACTTGACAGTGGAAAAAAGGAAGTTATTCAGGCCGATTTTTTATTGAAAGAAAAGGAAATTACCCTTTCATTAAAATGATGACGCAGCCATTTTCTAGACGCGAATTTTTGCTGATGTTGCCGGTAGGAGCCTCGCTTTTTTATGAAGGCCAAGAGCAAAGAGTTATTTCGAGCAACGGGTACAATTGGATTACTTTTTACCAAAGGGCCGGGAAAGTTTGGGGCCAAGATTGGGACGTATGTATCCAAGATTATGCGCGTTCAGGTTTGAAAGCTTTGGAGCCATCCATCGGAAATGTAGCCGATTTAAATAAGCTAATTCCCGCATTAAAAAAATACGACATATCACTGCCTTCCATTTATGTTGGCAGTATTTTGCATGAACCCAAAGAAGCCGATTTATCGATCCAACGAATCTTAGCGATTGCAGACCGATTGAAATCCGAAGGGACCAACATCATCGTCACAAACCCCAGTCCACTAAAAAATGGGGTGGCAAAAACGGATGCGGAACTAGTGTGCCAAGTGGAAAAACTGAATTTGCTGGGGAGTCTATTAAAAGAAAAAGGGATTACCCTAGCTTATCATACGCATGATGTTGAGTTTCGTGAAAGTGCACGAGAATTTCATTATGTTTTGCAACATACTAAACCCGAAAATCTGGCTTTTTGCATGGATGTCCATTGGGTTTATCGTGGTGCTGGAAATTCAGAACAAACGGTTTTTGATATTTTAAAAACCTATGGAAACAGGATTGTGGCCTTGCATATTCGTCAGTCTGAAAATGGAATTTGGACCGAAACCTTTTCCGGAAAAGGGGACATCGATTATGTTCGTTTTGCCAAAGAATTAAAAAAGAAAAAAATTAAACCTCATTTAGTCATCGAGCAATGTCTTGAAGCTAAAACGGTTCAAACGATGGACGCGGCTCAGGCACATGCCATCGATTTAAAAATAGTCAAAGCATTATTTAATTAAAAAAGATTATGGCTAAAGTATGTATTTTAGGTGGGGGATTTATCGGCCGTTTTTATGCGGAATCCCTATGCGGTAGACGTGGAAAAGATATTGTGACCGTGGTTTATGCGCGTAAAAAAGAAACGGCGGTTCGCTTTGCGACGGACTACCAAGTCGCACATTTTACCACCGAAATGGAAGAGGCCATCGCCCATGCGGAAACGGAATTCGTGGTCATCGCCTTGCCTAATTACCTTCATGAGGAAGCCGTGATGCTTTGTGTGAAACATAAAAAAGCGGTGCTATGTACCAAGCCATTAGGTCGGACTGCAGCGGAGGCTTTACGGATGACGCTGGCCTGCGAGGAAGCTGGAGTTTTTGCAGGGTATTTAGAAGACCTTTGTTATACACCCAAATTTTTAAAGTCGGTGAAAAGTGTAGAGGCGGGTTCGATAGGCCGAGTACTTTGGGCGAAATCCAGGGAAACGCATCCGGGTCCGCATTCCGATTGGTTTTGGGATATCGAGAAAGCAGGGGGTGGAGCCGTATTAGATTTAGGTTGCCATTGCATTGAAATTGCTCGAAATTTTATTGGCAAGGATATTTTGCCTGTTGAGGTGATGTGCTGGGCCGACACCCAAGTGAAGCCGATTGACGCAGAAGATCATGCCATCGGTTTAGTGAAATATGAGAATGGAGCGATAGGCCAATTTGAGGTTTCTTGGACTTTTCGCGGAGGCATGGATTTGAGAGATGAGGTCATGGGAACTGAGGGAACCATTTGGGTCAATTCATTTTTACGTACAGGTTTTGAAATGTTTACTACCGGTGCGGGTACCGATTATGTGGCTGAAAAAGCAGAATCGACAAGCGGTTGGCAATTTCCCGTGGGCGATGAAGCACACGAATTAGGCTACCCAACGATGTTTAACGACATGTTTGATTCATATGAAAAAGGAGAACAACCCCGTGAAACTTTTTACGATGGATACGTAGTCAACGCGATTATAGATGCGGCCTATAAATCTGCCAAAACAAAATTGTGGGAGCCTGTTAATTTACCAATTTGGCGAGGTAAAACAGGCGTACAAAAACCGTCGGTGTTCCAAGAATATGACGCGGAACATTGGTTTATCAAGGATGAGATTTTGCCTAATGGGGATAAAAAAGTGATTTTGAAGAATAAAAAAACAGGAGAAATTTCTGAAAAAGAAACCTGGAAAAAGTAAAGAAAATGGGTGAAGGATTAAGCTTCACCCATTTTTTATTTCTTAATGTACGCCAGTAAATCAGCCATAGCTTTCAGATTGATGTTACCTTCTAAGCCATTAGGCATAGCTGAAACACGCATATCGCGCTTCGATTTAATTCGGGTCTTTTCGATGTTTTGAACCGTTCCCCCCATTAATTTTAGGGCAAGAGATTGATTGTTTTCTGAGGTTATAATTCCCGTTAATCGAGTTCCATCCGTCATCTCAAATTCCCATTGGCCATATTTATCGGCAATGGAATTGTTTGGATTGATGATTTCTGTGACAATGGATAAGGCATTTCTGCTTTTCAACGTCGACAAATTAGGCCCAAACTCTACGCCTTTTACGTCCTTAATGATGTGGCATGTGGTACAATTAGCCTCAAAAACTTTCTTTCCGTTTTCCACATTTCCGACCATTTCTGCCGCCGGTAAATAGTTCTGTAAAATAGCCTTTCGGTCTTCCGCGATGGCCAAAACTTTTCTCGCAAAAGCGCGAACTCCCTTGTCATAATAATTCATTAACTCGACAAACTGTGGCCAAGCTAAATCGGCTTTAGGAATGTTATTTTTCTCAACTTCTTTAAGCAAGCTGGTGATGTAGGTATCATTGAAAAGCATGTATTTAATCCATTCTTTTTTAGCCTTTGGTGCCATAGAAGAATACGCTCGATTGATCGCAATTAAATCGGCAGGCTTTAAAATTTTAGGCAAGGAAGTGATGGCCGCTACCTGTAAATGTTCCGGATTTTTTTGGCTTAACAGGTTGACTAGTTGGGCTTCCACCGCAGGCGTCTTAGCCAATGCCGTCAGTTTTAACGAGCTTGCCTGTAATTCTTTGTTGGCAGAAACACTTGCTTTTTTACTACCTTCCGCAATGATAGATGGATTTTTTGGCAAACCACTGATGCCAAATATGCGGATAATCGATCCTCGCATTTCATTGTTTTCCGTACTATAAAAAGTACGTGCCATTAAATCCTTTTGTTTTTCAGATAGTAGAAAGTTGGCGTGCGTCTCATTCACATAGGCAGCAACTCCTTTTAAAATAGCCGCCTGCCACCAGTCATTTTTGGGATTAGTGTCAATCGCCAAATTTAAAAATTCAGTATCTCCCTTCTTCACTAAAGTAGCCGCGAGATATTCTAAAAATTCAGATTTTCCTTCGCTGGCAGTAGGCCCCATCGCTTGTGTACTAAATTTCAATAAATCATATTCTGCCCCTTGAGAAGAGGCGATGGCTGCGATTCCAGTCCAATGATCATCGATGTCCTTGGTTAAAATCTTCGCTTTTAATTCAGCCATTTTGGGTAAAATAAGATAGCTCGACGAACATATCCATTGAAATCTGACACGGGCAGAAGGGTCGTCAGCTAATTTAATCAGGGACTCATTTATAGCTGAATTTCCTTTAAATCCTGGCTTTTGCATCATGCGATCGGCGAGTTGTAAGGCATTTTCACGTACACCTTCATAACCTGATTGTAACGCATTTTCAAGATCTTTGGGATTTAAAATTCCCCAGTCGTGTAGCAACCATAATGCAGCGACAGTACCATATTCCGCATCTGAGCGGACTAAATCAGATAGCGCTGAAGCCACTTTTTTATCGCCTCTTTGAAATAAAAGTCGTTGGGCCGTTTTTCTAAACCAACCATTTTCATGGCTCAGTAATTTGACTAATTCATCTGAAGATTTTTCACTCAAGCGTACCGATTTCATCCAATCCATTGGGTCGCTTCCTTTCTTAGTCACCCGGTAGATTCGGCCTTTCGTAGAGCCGTTATATAATGCCCCACTTTTATTTACCTCATCCGACATCCACTCTGGATGCTCAATCAATTGGCGATAATAATCAACCACATAGAGCGCTCCGTCAGGACCTACATAAAAATTAACAGGACGGAACCATGGATCTTTTGATGCTAAAAATTCCTTTTTTTCTAGGAGTCTTTTGCCTGAAAAGGTTGCGCCTTTTGACTCGATGATGTCGGCATGAACTAGGTTATGTGTGGGCTCGCCTATGAATGTCACATTTTTAAAGTCTTTCCCAAAAGCCCCGCCGTCATACCAAGTCACACTGCAACTGGAAGACACCACGCCTATGTCGGTAAGCAATTGGTGATTCGGGTTTTCTGAAATTGGATACACTTCACACGCATCCCCATGATCTGGAATTTTTGACATGGCCTCGGAAATCACTAAGTTTTTATTGGCATTTACATAGCGTGCGTCGATTACCTCATGAAAAAGATGGTCGGCATTATCGGTATAAAAACGTCTGCCCCATGGATCCGTCGTATGCCCATATTGAGTCTCCCCGGATAAGGATTCAATCTCAAATGAGCCTGGCTTAAAACGAACATTTCGGCCATTTCCATTTTGTGGTAATTTAGCGGCATTGGGATTGCCAGCGAAAGTGATTTCTTTTCCTTTATCTCCAAAAATATTTTCATAAGAGAAGGAATTAATGGCTCCCGAATGACCTACATAAATCCAATTATCGATCCCAAATTTTGGGCTATTCATGTTATGTTGCGGATTTGACAAAGAGAATCCTGTCAAAATTACTTCGCGTTTATCTGCTTTATTATCCCCATCGGTATCTTCTAAATAAATGATGTTGGGGGAATCAGCGACTAAAATTCCCTTCTTCCATTTCATGATTCCCATGGGAAGCGTTAAGCTATCGGCAAATAAAATACTCTTGTCTGGGTAACCGTCTTGATTGGTATCCACCAACTTTTTAACGTGTCCTTTTTTGCTTAAATCTAATGGATAGCCTGACATTTCTAATACAAACCAATTGCCATCTTCGTCGATTTCCATCGCCACTGGATCTGCGATTAAAGGGTCAGCAGCCACTAATTCCACTTCAAATCCATCCATCACTTGAATGGAATTTAATGCTTTTTGATGCTCCTCTGTGAGCTTAATCATGGGATGTTCTTTGCCCTGACAACTGATGATCAACAGGCTAATCGCCAAAATTAGATATCTCATTTCTAAAGATTTTTACGAAATAAATGTATAAAAATTATTGAATTAATACATGTTAAACCAATATTTAATCCAATGTTTGTTATTCTTCTTTACCCAAATGTTTTTTTAATTTAGTTATTATTTAAGAGATATGTGGAATTTTGAACCTAGAAAAAGGGATAAAAACATTCCTTCAAGTTTAAAACATTTTTTTTCTAACTTGCGAATAAACCTATTTCAACCATGATCAAATATATTCAAGTTTTTGCATTTTGCATGTTGATGCAGCCTATTTTTGCACAAAAAATCACATCGGAGTTTATCTACGAAAAGGCTCCCTTCCCTTCTTGCCATGCTTCCACCCTGGAAGAAACTCCACGGGGAATCATTGCTGCTTGGTTTGGAGGAACCGCAGAAAAAGATAAGGATGTGGGAATTTGGGTGAGCCGATTGGAAAAGGGAAAATGGACTGCGCCGGTGGAAGTGGCGAATGGAGTTCAAAATGAGTCTTTGCGCTACCCAACCTGGAATCCCGTATTATTTAAAATGCCAAAAGGCGAATTGATCTTATTCTATAAAGTAGGGCCTACGCCTTCTACTTGGTGGGGAATGTTAAAACGCTCGAAAGATAATGGGCTAACTTGGTCTGCCGCGGAAAAATTACCAGATGGCATTTATGGGCCGATTAAAAATAAACCAGTCATGTTGAAGAATGGCACCTTATTATGTCCTACCTCTTCGGAAGATCAGGGCTGGCGGGTACATTTTGAGATGACTAAAGACGGCGGTCGAACGTGGTCTCGCACCGAAGCCATTAATGATGGAAAAGAATTTTCTGCGATTCAACCCAGCGTTTTATTTCTACCTGATGGCCGCTTGCAATTGCTTTGTCGGAGTAAAAATGGTCTGATTTTAGAATCCTTTTCAGGTGATCAAGGAAAAACTTGGTCTGCTTTAAAAGCAACTATATTGCCAAACCCTAATTCCGGAACCGATGCGGTAACCTTAAAGGATGGCCGACATGTCCTTGTGTACAATCACGTAACCAAAGAATCTCAAGCATGGGGCGGAAGACGGTCACCGCTCAATGTCGTGATCTCGAAAGATGGGCAGAAATGGGATGAGATTTCCGTCTTAGAAAATGAGCCTAAAGCGGAGTTCTCCTACCCAGCGGTCATTCAAACGAAGGATGGCAAAATTCATATTACATATACATGGAAGCGTGAGAAAATCAAACACGTGGTCATCCAATTATAATATGAGCCTTCACATCTTAGACCTCCTAATTATTGTCGCCTATTTAATTGCGATGGTGTCGATAGGTTTTTATTTTTCCAGAAAAAATAAAAGCTCGGAGCAGTTTACCACGGCATCAGGATCTATACCGGGCTGGGCTCTTGGCCTCAGTTTTTATGCTACTTTTCTAAGTGCGATTACCTTTTTAGGAGATCCAGGAAAATCTTTTGGAAGCAATTGGAATCCCTTTGTTTTCAGTCTTTCTATCCCATTTGCTGCCTTTGTGGCCACCCGTTATTTTGTACCCTTTTATCGAAATAGTGGTGAGATTAGTGCTTATACACATTTAGAAAAACGCTTTGGATCTTGGGCGCGGACCTATGCGATGTTGTGTTTTATCATGACCCAATTGGCCCGCATGGGAACCATATTTTATGGAATTGCTTTGACGCTGAATGCGCTGACAGGTTTAGACATGCGATTGATTATTATCGTGTCTGGTTTTTGCATTATTTTTTATACGGTCCTTGGCGGAATGGAAGCGGTGATTTGGACGGAGGTGATCCAAGCGGTTATCAAGACGATGGGGGCTTTGTTGATTTTAGGTATTATTTTATCTCAAGTGGGCATAAGCCAAGTGATTGAAACAGGAGTTGCGGAACATAAATTTGACCTAGGAGATTTCTCGTTGGATTTCTCCACCAGTTCTTTTTGGGTGGTATTGATGTATGGATTTTTTATCAATTTGACCAATTTTGGTATTGATCAAAATTACATTCAGCGGTATCATACGGCTAAGAATACTCAGGATGCGGCCAAAAGTGTTTGGTTATGTGCCATGTATTTTCTACCTGTTTCCTTTTTGTTTTTCCTGATTGGTACGGCGCTGTATGTTTTTTACGGCCAAAATCCAGCCTTGATTTTTGAGTTAAAACAGCAAGTGGCGGCGGAAAAAGGGATCGCGATGGAGACTTTAAAAGCGGCCGATTTTGGAGATAAGGTTTTGCCTTTTTTCATGAAGACTCAAATACCTACAGGCTTTTTGGGCTTGTTGATGGC
>CAMARL010000065.1 GCA_945860325.1 Spirosoma fluviale
CGAATGCAAACTAAGGCACTATTCGAAGATGAAACAGGAGTATTTTCAGCTAAAATAATTCGGATAAATCCCAATGGCCATCTAGTTCTTGAAAAATCAAATGAAATCAAGGTATATGATTTAAAAGAATTAAGTTTTATTTTTAGCGAGTAAAACCTAAAAAAACGATGATCTCTACCTACCAAAGCAATTTGGAGAATTTCTATTATTGGGCCCATAAACAACCTAATAAAATTTTCTTAAAACAACCAGTAGGAGATAATTTCATCGATTTCACTTATCAAGAGTCTGAAAACCACGTTAATAAATTAGCCGCATTCTTACAAGAGAAAGTCCAATTAGGGCCCAAGCATGTAGGTATATTGGCAAAAAATTCAGCCTATTGGATTTTAGCAGATTTAGCCATTTCCTCAGCCGCTTGTGTCTCAGTTCCTTTTTATGCGACGTTAACATCAGAACAATTAAATGAGGTATTGGTACATTCCGATTGCCAAGTACTCATTGTGGGCAAATTGGATCATTGGGATTCCATCAAAAGTGGTATCCCCGAAAATGTTCTTATCATCCACACACCCGAATCCGAAGGAAAAGATTCAATCCATTGGAATGACATCCTCAACCAAGAGTTTCCAGCATTTCAGCCCCATAAACCACAGGACAACGAATTATCCACCATCGTGTATACTTCAGGCACTACAGGTTCGCCCAAAGGTGTCATGATTTCCAATAGTTCGGTGACTCAAGCCATCAATTTAGCGAGGAAAATTGCCCATTTAGATACGCCAAATGCACGATTTATATCCTATTTACCCTTATGTCATATTGCCGAAAGAAATATTGTTGAATTTGCCAGCATCGCTTCAGGTGGAACCATCTATTTCGTAGAAAATCTATTGACATTTAAAGAGAATTTACATCGGGCAAATCCCACTCACTTCCTCGCGGTGCCCAGAATTTGGAGTAAATTTCAAGAAGGAATTTTAGAAAAAATTGGAGGACAAAAAAAACTAGACTTACTCTTGAAGGTCCCCATTTTAAATCAAATCATTAAGAACAAAATCAAAAAAGGCCTTGGTTTAGACAAAGCCATTTTGATGATCACTGGAGCCGCGCCCATGCCTCCTGAATTATTAAAATGGTATCAAAAAATTGATTTTTTCATTCAAGAAGCCTACGGAATGACCGAAAACATGGGTTTAAACTCGCTCATGCCAAGAGATGAAATAAGAATTGGCACCGTAGGTAAAATTCATGAGACCTGTCAAACTAGAATTGACCCTGAAACGAAAGAGATACAAATGAAAGCCGACTATAATTCCTGGGGATATTACAAAGAAGAAAAATTAACCCAAGCGCTTTTTGAGGATGGATGGTTAAAAACAGGGGATATGGGTGAACTAGATTCAAATGGCTTTTTATCCATCATAGGAAGAGTAAAAGATAATTTTAAAACATCCAAAGGACAATATGTATCACCCGCTCCGATCGAAAACAACCTGTCAATTGATCCACACATAGAACAATGCTGCGTGGTGGGTATTAATTTACCCCAACCCATTGCGTTAATCGTCTTAAGTTTAGAAGGGAAAAAATTAGAACAGAATACTTTGATCAAAAATCTAGAAGACTTAATGAAAAATACCAACCCTCATTTCAAGAAATATGAACACCTATCAAAAATGATTGTATTAAAGGAGGACTGGACGATTGAGAACAATTGCCTAACCCCCACTTTGAAAATAAAAAGGCCCATCATTGAACAGAAATATTTGACTTTATTTGAAACATGGAATATTCAATCAAAATCGATCATTTTCGAATAAATTAATCAGGTATTAAATTATGTATCAGCCTTATTAATTAATTTTAAGGCATGCGAATGCCCATACTCATTTTATTAATCTCTTTTGCCTATTCAACAAACGGGCAATTTATTCGCATCGATAGCATTCTTTTCAAAGGGAATGAAAAAACAAAAAATCAAATTTTAATTAGGGAATTGGATTTTAGTCCAGGTGATTCAGTAGCCATTAATACCTTAGATGCAAGATTAGAATACAATCGACGCAAATTAATGAATACCAATTTATTCATTTGGGTCAAAGCAGATTTAAACCAATTGCCCAATGGGCACTTGAAAATTTCATTTGAATTTCTTGAACAATGGTATATCTTGGGATACCCCATTTTCCAACTGGCCGACCGAAATCTAAATGACTGGTGGTCAAGAGGTCGTGATTTAAATAGATCTATTTATGGGATCCATTTTATTCACAACAACTTCCAAGGTCGAAACGAAAAATTAATGATTAAAGCAGAAACTGGATTTACTCAAAGACTTGATTTCACGTATAGCAATCCTTATCTAGACAAGAAAAAAACATTGGGTTTAGCGGTCAACGCAAGCTATTCCACATCCAAAACAATTCCCTACAAAACCAGAAATGATACGTTGCAATATTTGACGACCGAAAAAATATTGCGCGAAAGGTGGACTGGGGGAATCACCCTGCGAAAAAGATTTAAATTTTACGACCTTCAGACCCTCGAGTTAAAATACACACATACCGTTATTTCAGACACCATCGTAAAATTGAACCCCACGTATTTTGCGCTCAATACGAAAGAGCAAAATTTCACCCAATTCCTCTACACCTATTCCTATGATTTCAGGGATTTAATTGCCTACCCTTTGAGAGGTCGAAAATTTGACATTTCGATCAACAAAGTAGGCATAATCCCTTCTGACCAAGTAGATTTCTGGGAAATAAGCGGAGCCATTGCCTACTTTTTTGATCTAGGTTCCCATTTTTTCCTCAGCACACAGGTCAAAGGTAAAATTTCAAAAAATACGAATATTCCCTACGCGAATATTAGAGGCCTTGGATATGGAAATGAAATCGTACGTGGGTATGAACTTAACGTGTTAGATGGAACATCCTATTTTTTAAATAGGAATACAATAAAATTCCAATTGTTAAATAAGGTTTTTAAACTACCGTTTTTGCCGATCAAACAATTTAATCAAATCCCTATTGCTATTTACCCCACCGCTTTTTATGACTTTGCATATGTGAACAACAACTTTTCAGCCAATGAAAACAAACTAGTTAACCAATGGATTTCCGGAGGCGGTTTAGGTTTTGATGTAGTTACCTATTATAATTTGGTCTGCAAATTTGGATTTCCTGTCACCAACGAAAGTAAAATAGGCATGGTGATCGGAATTGGAAGAGAATTTTAAGACCTGCTAAAAAATCAATTAGATGGATTAAACCCATAAAAAAATAGGCCAGTTAATAACCGACCCATTTTGATAATACCTAACCACTAATAATCTTATATATTTTAACTATCTTAAATCAACCGCTAAATCATTACAAAAATAACATTTATTTTGTTAGTTAGCACTTTTTCTGAATCATTTCAATAATTTTAGCTTTTAAAATACCTTTCTAGAAAACATGAGAAAAGATTTCCTTCGCTTTACCCACATGATTGCAAAATTAATCGTTTTGATTTTAACTTCCACCCTAGTGTTTTTCTCATGCAACTCATCGCAAGAAAACGGAAAGGAAGGAGCATCAAACACCTCCGAAATAGACCAAAGGGTTTTAAATGCTTGGGAACAAAGTGGTGATCTAGTTCAAAAAATTACGTTAAGTTCGAAGGGTGTTGTTAGAAATCAAGCATGGGGAATTTCGATAGACTCTTTACAAGAAAAACTTGAATTAGCAGAAAACCAACCAGCCAGTGGTAAATCTTATACACTCTATTTTGATGACAGCGATTTAAATTTTACAGATATCTCCTACCTCGGCGACGACCAACAAAAATTAACTGAGATTGATTTTGACATTTTTGTAGAAACCAAATCTCAAGTAGAAGAACTGAAGGCAAAATTCACCACCTATTTACAAGTGAAATTTGGAGCCTACAAAACCGAAGGCACTAAAATTATTTGGGAAAAAGACAAAAACACCATGGTCATCTTACAAGACGTAAGTACGGTTAAGGACCCAGGAATCAAACTTGTTTTTTTAAGGAAAAATTAAACTTTCCAAACCCAACCACGCGAATCTTCGATCTCACCTAGTCTAACTTGATTGATTTCAGTGAAAACTTTGCTAGAGAAATCTGATTCTTTTTTATCAGGTAATTGATAATCTTTTCCTTCAAATCCAATGGTTTGAATCGGAGCAATAACAGCTGCTGTACCTGCTCCAAACGCTTCTGTCACGGATCCATCTAAAATACCACTGACCAACTCTTTCACCGACAATTGGCGTTCTTGCACATTGATTCCCCAGTCTTTCGCAATTTGAATAACTGATTTTCGAGTTACCCCATCTAAAATGGTATCTCCAGTTGGCGCCGTCACCAATGAACCACCCACCATAAACATCAAATTCATTGTTCCAGCTTCTTCCACATATTGATGTGTGGCAGCGTCCGTCCAAATAATTTGATCATAACCCGCTTGCATCGCTTTTTGAGTCGCAAACAAAGAACTTCCATAATTACCTGCATTTTTTGCAAAACCCACTCCACCTTTAGCAGCACGTATGTATTCTGTTTCAACTCGCACTTTCAAGGGCTTAGAATAATACGAACCCACTGGGCAATTGAAGATAATAAATTTATACGTCGTAGAAGGACTTACACCTACATATTCGTCAGTTGCAAACATGAATGGACGTATGTATAAAGAACAACCTTCTTTATTTGGCACCCAGGCATTGTCTATTTCCAACAACTTTTTCAAACCGCCTAAAAAAATCTCCTCAGGGATCTCAGGCATGCACATACGAACAGCCGATTTATTGAAGCGTTTAAAATTCTCTTCCGGTCGAAAGACCAAAACATCCCCTTTTGCAGAACGATATCCTTTCATCCCCTCAAAAATGGATTGGCCATAATGAATGGACATCATGGCCGGCTGATAGCTCAGTGGACCATAAGGCTGAATAGTCATCGATTGCCAAGCGCCATTGGCATATTCGGCGATCAACATATGATCCGCAAAACTACGTCCAAAAGCTAAATTGTTAAAATCGACTTCATCGATTCTTGACTTTTGAATAGGGTGTATTTGAATTTCCATTTTTTAATATTCTTATTTGCCTGAATTCCAAGGTGTTTCTGGAACCCCTAATGTTTTATGTAATAATCGACACATCATAAATAAATAATCGGACAATCTATTTAAATATACAATTGATATCGCGTAATCTTCATTTTGAATGGGTTTTACCCATTGAATTAAACTTCGCTCAGCACGCCTACAAACCGTTCGCGTAATTTGTGCTGTGGCAATCGTCTCGTGGCCACCGGGTAAAATAAAAAACCTCATAGGCTCTAAATTAGCGTCCATTTCATCAATCATTTCCTCTAATGAAACAATATCCTGCATGGATATCAATTTCATATTGCCCAAATATTCCTTTGAATCTGTGGCAATATGAGCCCCCAAAACAAATAAACTTTGTTGGATTTTTATTAATTTTTGAGTCAATTCTTCAGGAACTTTACATATCAGTAACCCTATAAATGAATTTAACTCATCCACATCCCCAATCGCAGCTAAACGAACATCCGACTTTAATAGGTCTTGGCCATCAGCTAACCTGGTGAAACCTTGATCACCATTTTTTGTATATATACGCATCGTTCATCTTTTGTGGAGGACAAAAATACTTTTTTCGGCCTTTATTTCAAATATTTGACAAAAATATACCTTTACATGAGAGAATAAAGATAAAGATTAGGTCATCCAAGATTTCAAAAGTAATTTTGTTGACAATTTCAAAAATATGTCGATCGATTATTTCCTTTCTCGTGTACTAAGAATCTTTACTTTATTAAGTCTTGGCATCACTCTTTTATTTATTTACCGAGGATTACCTGATCCAGTGGCAGTACATTTTGGCGAGACGGGCAGAGGAGATGGTTTTTTACCTAAAGCTGAGGTCTTTTATTTATTGGCAGGCGTTATTACCGTTTTAAATATTTTAATTTTATTATTAATCAAAACGGTTGAAAAAATTCCTGCCGCACGTTTGGACTCACTAAACCGCCTCTTTCTAGATAAAGCTCCAGAAAATATCAAAAAAATATGCATCGATTGGCTTCATTTTTTACCTGTCGCCATTCATACCTATTTAATTTTAATCCTAAGGACCCTTTTGTTGTTGAATGACGAGAGAACTAGAAACCAAGATTTTACATATGTTCCTATGGTCGGAATTTGTATATTATTGCTTTGGTTTATTTATTTACCTGCTAGGTTATTAAGTTTGCCAAAATCAGATTCATTGGGATGAAATCCAATATGCCGAATATCTTCATTCAGGATTATGATTATCCATTACCTGATGAAAAAATTGCGCTTTTCCCTTTAATCAATCGGGACGACTCAAAGCTCTTGGTTCATAAATCAGGAAAGACTAAGCATCATATTTTCAAAGACTTACCTGAATTTTTACCCCAGGACGGTTTATTGATATTTAATAATACAAAGGTTATTCCGGCCAGAATAAATTTAACAAAAGATTCAGGACCCAAAATTGAAGTATTTTTATTAAAGCCTATTCAAGGGGACTTGGCGACACAATCAATCCTAAATCAGGATTCAGAAACTATTTGGGAATGTTTGGTAGGCAATAAAAAAAGATGGAAGGCCAACGAGCAAATCAAGCGCTCAATCTATATCGATGCTGAAGAGATTATTTTAACATTTCATTGGCATGAAAGAAATGAAAATTTAATTAAAATAACCTGGGATGAGCCTATTCCTTTCGCTGAAATTTTAGATGCGGTAGGCCAAATACCCCTACCACCTTATATGGGACGGGAAGTGGGCCCAGAGGATAAAAATCGGTACCAAACTATTTTCTCGAAAGAATCAGGGGCGGTTGCCGCCCCGACAGCCTCCCTGCATTTTTCACAGGAAGTTTTCATTGACTTAGAAAAACGAGGAATTCAGTCCCTTTATTTAACGCTTCATGTGGGCGCAGGTACTTTTTTACCTGTCAAAGAAGAAAATGTCCAAAACCACCCGATGCACCGGGAACAACTCATTTTCTCCAAAGAATTTATTCGAAATCTACAGGATCATGTAGGTCCTTACATTCCCGTTGGCACTACCTCATTGCGTGCATTAGAAAGTCTTTATTGGGCCGGAGTTTGGTTAATAGAAGGACTAGATATCCCGGAAACAGGTTTAAATATTCCTAAAGAATTCCCTTATTTACCCCGTAATCCATTAATCCAAACGAATGATTCGCTGGAAAAAGTGTTGACTTTTATGCAATTAAAGGGGATTCAAGAATGGGTTATTTCCACGGAGCTTCTCATTATGCCTGGATATAAGTTGCGATTTTGTGATGCCATTATAACCAATTTCCACCAACCAAAATCCACTTTATTGGTTTTGGTATCAGCGATCATTGGCGATGATTGGAAGCAAGTTTATCAGGAAGCTATCACGGAAGATTATCGGTTTTTGAGTTATGGCGATGCTTGCTTATTTTTCAAGTAGTAATAAATTAACTGGATATTGTTATTTTTGCAACCCGATTGAATTAAATAGAGTAAGAAGTACATTGAAGACCACTTCTTGAGCATTCAGTCGTATTTTAAATAAAGGGTTTGAATATATGAAGATCAATTTCATCGAAGAATTACGTTGGCGCGGCATGTTACACGACATGATTCCAGGCTTAGAAGAACACCTAAAGAAGGAGATGACGGTTGCATATATCGGTTTTGACCCAACTGCGCCTAGTTTGCACATCGGAAATTTAGCTGCTATTATGCTTTTAAAGCACTTCCAATTGGCTGGGCATAAACCCATCGCTTTAGTGGGAGGAGCTACGGGCATGATTGGGGATCCATCTGGAAAATCGGCAGAGCGAGAGTTTTTATCTGAGCAGACCTTGAGGGACAATCAAATAGGGATTCAAAAACAATTAGAAAACTTTTTAGAGTTTGGAGCTGGGGCTAATTCGGCTGAGCTGGTTAATAATTATGATTGGTTTAAAGAATTTAGTTTTTTAGGATTTTTACGAGAAGCGGGGAAATTTTTAACGGTTAATTATATGATGTCAAAAGACTCTGTAAAAACACGTTTAGAAACAGGGATTTCCTTTACTGAATTTTCGTATCAATTGTTACAGGGATACGACTTTTACCATTTATATAAAACTAAAAATGTCCGTTTACAAATGGGCGGTTCGGATCAGTGGGGAAATATAACGACTGGAACTGAATTGATTCGAAGGAAAGAGGGGCATGATGAGGAGGCGACAGAGCGGGCCGCGTATGCTTTGACCACTCCATTAGTCACTAAGTCGGATGGAACTAAGTTTGGCAAATCTGAATCAGGCAATATTTGGTTAGATGCCGAAAAGACGAGTCCGTATCAATTTTACCAATTTTGGTTAAATGCGGCGGATGCAGATGTTTCGAGGTTGATCCGGGTTTTTACATTATATAGTCAAAGTGAAATTCTTGCTTTGGAAAAAGAACATGCAGAAGCGCCGCACTTGAGAATTCTTCAAAAGGCCATTGCCGTTGAGGTTACATCGCGCGTTCATGGGGAGTCCATCACTCAATTAGTGATGGAGGCATCGGAGCTTTTATTTTCAAAAGATGCGGTCGAAAAACTCGAAAATGCCTCCGAAAAATTGTTGGCCCAATTACCCATTCATCAAATTTCGGTTGACCTATTAGCTGAATGTGCCAATATAACAGATTTAATTAGTGTTGGATGCTCATATTTGATTTGTACATCCAAAGGTGAGGCTAGGAAAGCCATTCAAGGCAATGCGATCAGCGTTAATAAGGTAAAAATAACTGACTATCAAGCACCTATAGATTTTAACAAAATCAAAGGACAATATCTATTGGTCGGAAATGGAAAGCAGAAAAATTATATTTTATCTTTCTAGAATTTTAGTATTCAAGACCTCGAAAAAATAAATGATTTTATTTCTAAAATTATTTGGACTAAAAAAATAAATCGTGCATCTTTGCACTCCCAATTACTAGCTAAACGCAGCTAGATCAAAAGCGAGAGGATATATGAGCTAGAAATAGTGGAATATTGAATTGAGTTTAAAGAGTTCTTTGACGTGTTGATAGAAATAAAGAAGAGGTACTATGTTTAAATCATGGTATCGAAGAATTAGCATTCAAGACAAGGATAATGACAATTTTCTTATATTAAAATAAGAGCAGTCAAACATCCAAAGATTATTTACAATGGAGAGTTTGATCCTGGCTCAGGATGAACGCTAGCGGCAGGCCTA
>CAMARL010000066.1 GCA_945860325.1 Spirosoma fluviale
GAAGCTAAAAATGCCTTTGGCGACGAAACGATATTTATTGAAAAGTTCATTGACGAGCCTAAACATATAGAGGTGCAGTTATTGGGAGATCAGCATGGGAATTTAGTTCATTTATATGAGCGTGATTGTTCCGTGCAAAGAAGATTCCAGAAGGTGGTTGAGATAGCTCCTTCATTTGGTTTAAAAGAAGAAACAAAGCAAAAGCTATATGGCTATGCGTTAGCGATCGGAAAGGCTGTTAATTATTACAATGCTGGAACGGTCGAGTTTTTGGTCGATAAAGATGAAAATATTTTTTTCATCGAGGTAAATCCTCGTATTCAAGTTGAGCACACGATTACTGAAGAAGTAACCGGTATCGATATCGTTCGTACGCAAATATTAATTGCCCAAAATTATAAGTTGTCTGATTCTGGGATTTACATTTTAAGTCAAGCCGATATTCCTTTGCGTGGTTTTGCGATCCAATGTCGGATTACCACGGAAGATCCATCGAATGGCTTTAAGCCCGATTTTGGTACCATTATTGCCTATCGAAATGCCGCCGGTTTTGGAATCAGATTAGATGAAGGATCCTCGTATCCGGGAGTAAAAATTTCACCTTATTTCGATTCGATGTTGGTGAAAGTAAGTGCCAAAGGTCGAACGCTAAGAGGTGCTTCTGAACGTTTAAATAGAGCTTTAACTGAATTTAGAATTCGTGGGGTAAAAACAA
Source organism: Spirosoma fluviale (assembly GCA_945860325.1). Taxonomy (GTDB): domain Bacteria; phylum Bacteroidota; class Bacteroidia; order Cytophagales; family Spirosomataceae; genus Aquirufa; species Aquirufa fluvialis_C. The sequence continues at coordinate 716 of CAMARL010000066.1, forward strand.
ATATTCCATTTTTACGCAATGTAATCACCCATCCTATTTTTCAAGATGGTCAGTGTACGGTCCAATTTATTGACACGCATCCTGAATTATTTAAATTTAGGCCTACTCGGGATCGTTCTACTAAAGCGCTTCGGTATTTAGGGGAAGTGATTGTGAATGGGAATCCGGATGTAAAGGTTAAGCCCAAGGCTCCTTTTAGATTAGCCACGATCCCATTTGTGGATCCTGCGAAGGAATTTCCATCAGGTAATAAGCAATTGTTGGACGAATTAGGTCCAGAGAAATTTGCCAAACATATTCGAGATTCCAAGCAAGTATATTTTACCGATACGACGTTTAGGGATGGGCATCAGTCTTTATTAGCGACCCGAGTAAGAACTCAGGATATGCTAGCGGTGGCCAATGGTTTTGCGAAGTCGTTTCCTTCATTGTTTTCGATGGAAGTTTGGGGAGGTGCGACATTTGATGTAGCCATGCGTTTTTTACAGGAATCTCCTTGGAAGCGTTTACAGGAATTTAGGGAGGCAATGCCTAACATGTTGCTTCAAATGTTATTTAGGGGTTCCAACGCAGTGGGTTATTCCGCCTACCCCGATAATTTAATTGAGAAGTTTGTTGAGAAATCTTCAGAAGCTGGAGTTGACGTCTTTCGTATATTTGATTCATTGAATTGGATTGAGGCGATGAAAGTTTCCATCAAAGCGGTTCGAGAAAGAACTCCTGGAATCGCGGAAGCGGCTATTTGCTATACGGGTGATTTATATACGAATCCCAAATACAATTTGCAATATTATTTAGACATGGCACGCCAGTTGGAAGACGCCGGCGCTCACATGCTCGCCATCAAAGACATGGCTGGTTTGTTGAGGCCATTTCAGGCGGCTACTTTGGTGACTGAATTAAAAAAGACGGTCGATATTCCGATTCATTTACATACCCATGATACGGCCTCAGTTCAGTCTGCTACCTATTTGAAGGCGATTGAGGCGGGAGTGGATATTGTCGATGGGGCTTTGGGTGCGATGTCTGGTTTGACATCTCAGCCTAATTTAAATTCTTTGGTGGCGATGTTACAAGGTCAAAAGAATGAAAGCCATTTGGATTTAGATTTATTAAATGAGTATTCCAATTATTGGGAGGCGGTTCGTGCGATGTATGCTCCATTTGAATCTGAATTAAAGGCGGGTACAGCTGAAGTTTATACGAATGAAATTCCGGGGGGTCAGTATACTAATTTACGGGGTCAGGCAATCGCCTTGGGTGTTGGCGACAAATTTGAATTATTAAAAGACAATTATTCGGAGGCGAATAAGCTTTTTGGCGACCTCGTTAAGGTGACGCCTTCATCAAAGGTCGTAGGAGATATGGCCATTTTCATGACGGCTAACTCACTGACCGCGGAGGATGTTTATGCAAAGGGAAGTACATTGTCCTTTCCAGAATCAGTGAAAGATTTTTTCAAAGGGGGCTTAGGCCAACCGTATCAAGGATTTCCAAAGCAATTACAAGAGATCATTTTAAAAGGCGAAGTGGCCTTAGAAGGTCGTCCCAATGATCATTTAGCGCCTATTGACTTTGATCAAGATTTCAAAGAATTTCAGGCAAAATTCCCTGATATCGAAGACGGTTTCTTTGACTATCTGTCTTACAAAATGTATCCAAAGGTTTTCGAGGACTATTATAAAAATCATGCACTTTATGGTGAGTTGTCGGCCTTGCCTACACCCGCTTTTTTCTATGGTTTAAAGCAGGATGAGGAAATCATGATTACGATCGAGCCAGGGAAGACGATCATTGTCAAGTTCCTGTATATGTCGGATCCAGATGAGTCAGGCTTGCGGAATGTGACTTTTGATTTGAATGGTCAAGCCAGGCGAATTAAGATTTTAGATCGCAATATTAAGATTGAGAAAGCCCAACATGCGAAGGCGAAGGAGAAGGGGGATATTGGTGCTCCATTGCAAGGCCGATTGAGTCGTATATTAGTTAAGTCGGGGGATGAGGTAAAGAAAAATGCTCCCTTGTATATTATTGAGGCCATGAAAATGGAATCCATCGTTTCCGCTCCTTTTGAAGGCTTAATTGGGAATGTTGTGTTGAATGAGGGTACGGTTGTGGAGCAAGATGATTTAGTATTAACGCTAGAGAAGGCTAAATTGCCAGAGCCTGATGTGGAGGAATATTTATTTGTCTATGGAACTTTAAGGAGGGATTGTGGTAACGACCTTCATCGATTGATCGCTCGAAATTCCGATTACATAGGCATGGCTACGTTTCAAGGACAAATGTATCACGTAGCAGATTATCCAGGTATTGTGACTTCTGAGAATGCTGCAGACCAAGTGGTAGGTGAACTTTATTTATTATCCAAAACGATTAAATTACTGAATGTATTAGATGAGTACGAGGAATTTGATGCGGAAGATTTAACAGCTAGTTTATTTGTCAGAAATAAAGTGGATGTAAATTTGAAGGGAAAAATAATCAGCTCGTATGCTTATTTATACAACCGGCCAGTGAATTCGCTGAAACGGATTACATCGGGTGATTTTTTAAAAGGATAAACCATGAAAAATTTTATTTTAATTGTATTTTGTTTGATTTCATTGTCGGCGCTAGCCCAAGAAAATCTTAAAAAAGCGCATGCTCATAATGATTATGAACACGCTAAGCCATTTTTTGAAGCTTATAAATTAGGCTACGGGTCTATAGAGGCGGATGTTTATGCGATTAATGGAGAGCTTTTGGTTAGTCATAATTTAGCGGATATAAAAGCGGATCGGACGTTGAAATCCCTGTACATTGATCCCATTGTGGCCGTTTTGAAAGCCAAGAAGCAGGGTAATTTGCATCAATTTTTAATTGATTTTAAAACGAATGCGGACTCAACTTTACCCTTATTGATTAAATTTTTAGCGCCGCATAAAGATTTATTTATTAAATCGGGTTTGCGGATTGTTATTTCGGGTAATCGGCCACAGATCAAGGATTACATTAATTTTCCTACTTGGATCACGTTTGATGGCCGGTCTAATGAAACTTATCCCGCTGGACTAAAGAATTATGTTGTTTTGGAAAGCGAATCTGTCTATAAATTTGGCATGTGGAGTGGGCAATCACCCATGCCTGCGGGGATGAAAGAGAAACTTAAAGTGTATGTGGAAGCGGTTCATGGAGCAGGTAGAAAATTGCGTCTATGGGGAACGCCAAACACTTTAATGGCCTATCAAGCACTTTGGGATTTGGGAGTGGATTACATTGGATCAGATAATTTGTCGGAACTGGCCGACTTTTTGAAATTAGCGGCAAAGTAAATAGCTTTGCTTTTTGCCTTTTATACATAAAACCTATTTTAATGACTACTCGACGATCTTTTATTCAACAATCTTCTTTGTTGGCCTTCTCAACTTTAATCCCTTTTTCGGCCAATAAATCTTATCAAATGGGTTATTCAGCCATTACTTGGTCTGGAAACGACGAGCAGGCCATCACGGATATTGCTTCTTTAGGTTTTAAAGGAATTCAATTACGGGCCAACTCATTTCCAGTGTACAAAGATGATCCCTCTGTTTTGAAGGCGAAGTTGGATGCCGCCAAATTGAAGTTGGTGATGTTTTCAAGTGGAAATGTTGAAATCGATCCGGCGAAAGAAATGGCGACGATCGAACAGCATGTCAACCATGCAAAATTCGTTAAAGCTTTAGGTGGGACATCGATCCAATTGACCAATAGTCTTCGGAAAAAAGGAGTTTTACCTACAGAGGCGGAATTAGTTCGCCTGGCACAGGTAATGAATGAAATTGGCAAGCGCACGAAAGAAATTGGCATTCAAACCACGTATCACAATCACATGAATCAGTTTGGGGAGACGCCTGAGGAGGTAGAAACGTTAGTCAAAAATATGAATCCGGCTTATGCCAAATTGCTTTTAGATGTGGCTCATTATTTCCAAGGTGGAGGCAATCCTGCGGAGGCCGTTTTGAAGTATAAAAATGTTATCCATGCTTTTCATATCAAAGATGTGGAGGCTCCCGTGAAAGGCCAAGAATCTAATCCTAAATCATACAAGTTTATTGAATTAGGCCAAGGAAAGGTAGATTTAGCGGCAGTTTTTAAAAACATAGATCAAATTAAATTCAAAGGTTGGGCCATTGTAGAATTGGACTCAGTTCCTGATAAAGCTAGAACGCCTTTGCAATGTGGTCAAATCAGTAGAAATTTTTTGAGCGATAAAATTGGCTATCAATTTTAGTAAATTTTTAAATTACCATAGATGGCTTCTAAGCGCAATCCCGCGATAGGTTTTATTTTTATTACTTTATTGATTGATGTGATGGGCATCGGCTTAATTATACCCATTTTGCCTACGTTAATTCGTGGGTTTACGGGAGGTGATTTAAGTACGGCATCTCAATATGCTGGTTGGCTTATGGCTTCCTATGCCATTATGCAGTTTTTTTTCTCCCCTGTTTTGGGTGGATTGTCGGATCAGTTTGGACGCCGCCCTATCATTTTAGCCTCACTTTTTGGCTTCTCCATTGATTATTTAATTTTGGCGAATGCGCCTAATATCACGTGGTTATTCATCGGCCGATTACTGGCAGGGATCACTGGGGCTAGTTTTACTACGGCTCAGGCGTATATAGCTGATATTTCAAAAGCGGAAGATCGTGCTAAGAATTTTGGAATGGTGGGTGCTGCTTTTGGTCTAGGTTTTATTATTGGTCCTGCCGTAGGTGGGTATTTAGGAAGTTATGGGGTTCGAGTTCCTTTTTATGCTTCTGCCGTTTTAACATTGTTGAATGGTTTATATGGCTATTTTGTGCTTCCAGAATCTTTGTCAAAGGAGAATCGAAGGCCATTTGATTGGCGACGTGCTAATCCCTTGGGTTCCTTGAAGAACATTACAAAATATCCATTAATCGCTGGTTTGGTCGGTGGATTCTTTTGTCTGCAGTTGGCAGGCCAAGCGCATCCCAGCACCTGGTCTTATTTTACGATGAAAGTTTTTGGCTGGAGTCCAAAGGAAGTCGGTTATTCATTAGCATTTGTCGGTTTAATTGTCGCTATCGTTCAGGGCGGACTTAACCGCTTAATCATTCCCAAAATTGGCGAAATTAAAGCTATTTCGTATGGTTTGATTTTATATGCCATTGGTTTTTTCCTTTTTTCCTATGCCTCTAAATCGTGGATGATGTACGTGTTTATGGTGCCCTTTGGGTTAGGTGGGATCGCTGGTCCAGCTTTACAAAGTTTGATCACCCAGCAGGTGGGTCCAGATGAGCAAGGGGAGTTGCAAGGAGGATTAACAAGTCTTCAATCGGTAACAACCATTTTAGGGCCTTTATTATCATCCAATTTGTTTGCTTATTTTACTTCTACCCGTGCCAGTATTTATTTTCCGGGAGCTGCGTTTTTTATGGCGGGAGCACTTGTGGTCGTAGGTTGGTTTGTGGTGATGCGTTCTGTTCCTACTCGTAAAGTGGTATAATTTTTAATCGGTGATCTTTTAAGATAAACGGAAATAAAAATAAAATAAAAAAAATTACCTTTAGAAAATTAAACCCTTAAAATATTTTAATCATGAAATTAATCAAAAGAAGTATCGCATTAGCGATTTTATTTTTGACCAGTGCGGGCATTTATGCACAAACTACAGATGAAATTATCGCGAAGCATCAAGCGGCTATGGGCAGTCCTGAAAAATGGGCTTCTGTTAAATCCATGGTCATGAAAAGCAAGTTTAATGTTCAGGGAATGGACATTGAGAGCAAGTCATCGATTGTCGTAGGTAAATCATTTAGAACGGAAGTTGAAGTAATGGGCAATAAAATTATTACCGTTATCGATGGCGAAGGTGGTTGGATGAATCGTCCTGCCATGATGGGCGGGACTGGAGAGCCAGAAGATTTGCCTCGTGAGCAGGTTAAAGCAGGTATTTCTCAAAAGAATATAGGGTCTTCATTATTGATTGCCAAAAATGAGGGTTCCAAAATAGATTTAGTTAGTAAGGAAAAATTAGACGGAGCTGATGTTTATTTATTAAAAGTCACTAAAAAATCGGGAGAAGAGTCACAAGTATTTGTTTCAGTTTCGACAGGTTTTATTGTAAAGGCAATTAATAAAATGAATGTTCAGGGCCAGCAAGTTGAGGCTGAGGTTTTGTACTCAAACTACAAATCCATTGACGGATTGTTTTTTCCTTTTACGGTTGAAACGCCAAGCCCAATGGGTGGAGGAAATATGGTCATAGAAACTTCGTCGATCGATTTGAATCCAGTATTAGATGCTTCATTGTTTGCTAAACCAGCTAAAAAATAAAGCTCAATTCTGTTCTGTAAAAATTTAAAAATACTCAAAAAACAGTGTGTTTTTTGAGTATTTTTTTTAGGGTAAAAATTGGTTTAAATGATTTCTGGCTGATCTAATGGCTTTTACGATATCATCATCTGAGCCTTCATAGGCTTTGTCTTCCACTTCAATCACGATGGGTCCACGGTACCTGACATCATTTAAAGCGCTGATAAATGAACCCCAATTAATATCTCCTAATCCGGGGATTTTAGGGGAATGATATTCTAAAGGATTGGCTAAAATCCCTACTTGGTTCAGTTTGTCATGATACACTTTAACATCCTTCAGGTGAATGTGATGTAATTTTTCCTTGTAGGCATAAATAGGGTATAGGTAATCCATCATTTGCCAAACCATGTGGGATGGGTCATAATTTAGTCCAAAATTGTTTGAAGGGATGATGCTGAACAATTGGTCCCATATTTTAGGCGTGGTAGCCAAGTTTTTTCCCCCAGGCCATTCGTCATCAGAAAAAAACATGGGGCAATTTTCAATGCCAATTTTAATATGAAGACTGTCGGCTAGGTCAATAATTTCAGGCCAGACCTCTTTAAATTTTGAAATATTGTAATCGATATTTTTGGTGAAATCTCGCCCTATAAAAGTATTGACATTTCCGATGCCTAGAACGGATGCCGCTTTTATGACTTTTTTTATGTGGTTTCTGAAGAATGAAGCCTGTTTTTCATCAGGGTCCATCGGGTTTGGATAGTACCCTAAAGCAGAAATTTTAACGGGTTGATTGGCTAATTTGTCTTTGAGAGCCAACAATTCATCATGACTTAGCGCATCTATCGATATATGTGAAACGCCAGCATATCTTCTGGTATCTGCATTTTCACTCGGCCAGCACATCACTTCTACACAGGCAAAATGTTCTTTTTGGGCAAATGCTAATACCTCATCTAAATTTTTATTGGGTAAAATAGCTGAAACAAAGCCAAGGTCTAGCATCTTATTTTTTTAGGTTTAATACATAATAAATACCATAAGAGAACGAGGCAATCCAAATGCCTACCGCCTCGCGAGCCAATTCTTGGTTCATTGTTTTCATACTAAGTCCGTCCGTTATAAAGCCTTCCCAGGCAGTCATTTCTGACCATATTTGTATACCGGCGGTGGCTGATAAAATAAATAATACGATTAATAATTCTGAATTCGTTTTGTTTCGGAAGGCCTGAATAGATACATAGGTGGCAACACCATAGATGGGAACCCACAAGATGGGATCGGGGTCATTTAATTGCCAATAAGCAAATAAGGCAAAAACGACTGCGAATAGTGCGCCAAGAAATTTTTGTAGTTTTTCCATCATAATAATTATTTACATAGGTTTTTTAGTGCATCTTTTGCACCAGGATAATTTAATTTATTCGCTTGATTAAATGCTAAGCAAGACTTTTCGAAGTTATTTTTTTTGTAATAACTAAGTCCCAAAGCATAATAGGACTTTCCATATTCTGAATTTAATGAAATAGTTTGCTCAAAATCTAAAATAGCTGAATCTAATTTGTCTTCTTGGAAATAGAGGTTTCCTCGGTTGTAAAAGGCATTAATTTCTCTTGGGTTTAATTTTATGCTGGTTTTGAAATCTTCTTTGGAAAGGTCGATTTGATGTAATGCAGCTCGAATAATTCCTCTTTGTAAATATCCGGCACTTGAATCAGGGGCAATTTTGATTGCTTTTTCTATTGGATTTACTGCATCTTTCCACGCATTTTTTTCCATAAATGCTGCGGCTAAGTTTAATTGGCCCAAGTAATTAGATGGTTTTAAGTCGACCGATTTCTGATAATCAAGAATGGCTTCCTCCATTTTTTTTTCTTGAAAATTGATTACACCTCGTAAATTATAGGCTTCTGAATAACCTGGATTTTTTTCAAGTGCTTTTTCAATAGCTTCTCTGGCCGTAATTAAATCACCTTTTTTCATTCGAGCTTTCGCTTCTTCAAACCATGACTCTGCTGAACTTGAACATCCTAGGGCTAGAATATTCGAAATGATGAACAAAATAATATAACTGCCTAGGCGCATAAGAAATCCTTTTTATAAAGGTATTAATGAGAATGCAAATTATCCATTATTATTTTGAAAAAAGCAGGTTTTATGCCATATTTGCAA
>CAMARL010000067.1 GCA_945860325.1 Spirosoma fluviale
TCGCTAAAAATAAAACTTAATTCTTTTAAATCATATACCTTGATTTCATTTGATTTTTCAAGAACTAGATGGCCATTGGGATTTATCCGAATTATTTTAGCTGAAAATACTCCTGTTTCATCTTCGAATAGTGCCTTAGTTTGCATTCGGAATAAATTTTGATGGTAGACTTTATCTATTTGTTCAAAATTGTTTGATAAAAATAGTTGATAATAGTTTTCGATCTCGACGGAAATGGCATTGAAAATATCTCGAATATCGATTTTAGTAGGTGATTTAGTCCATTTTTTCAATGAGCTCGCTCTTAAATTTTCGAATTCGGTTTGGTTGATATTAATTCCAATTCCAACAATGGAAAAGTTCCATTTACCTGCTTGGAAATTATTTTCGATTAGAATTCCGGCGATCTTTTGTTCTTCTAGATAAAGGTCATTGGGCCACTTGATTTTAAGGGGTAATTCTTCTAATAAAGTATTTTTAGCCCATTTTTGTAGCCCTTCAAGGATGCCAATGGAGATAGCTTTGCTTAAATAAAATTGGTTTGAGGCTTGCTGATCTTGGGGCTTCAATAAGTAGGAGACTAATAAATTTTCATTCGGTTGGGCTAGCCATTTATTTCCCCTTTGGCCTTTGCCTTCTGTTTGGTGTCCAGCAATCCATGCAAAACCATCAGGTAACTGATTTTCAAGAGCCTCTTGGAATCCTAATGAATTCGTAGAGGCACATGTTTGATGATATTTGGTGTTTTTGCCTAGGAACCGAGTGGGGGCTTGATATTTGTTCAAATTTTATTCGTAATTTTATGTTTACAACAACAAATTTAATTTTTTATTTGTTTAAATATTATTTATGCCTAAAAGTCCTAAGAAAGTCGCTACTAACGTTGATTCATCTGAAGTATTAGTCCAATGTGTGGTGAAGGGAATGCAAGAGAAGAAAGCTCAAGAAATTGTCGTGATGGACTTAAGAGGCGTTCATAATGCTTTTACTGATTTTTTTGTTATTTGTTCGGGTTCATCTGACACTCAAATTGAAGCTATTGCGGATTCGGTTGACAAAGAAGTTTGGGAACAGGCACGTGTTCATGTGCATGCCATGGAGGGCAGGGCGAATCGAGAATGGATTTTGATGGATTATTATGAAGTTATTGTGCATGTATTTTTGAAAGACAAGCGTGCATTTTTTAAATTGGAAGAGCTATGGGGGGATGCTAAATTCACCAATATCCCTGATTGAAACCAATTGGAGTTAATTTGAAATAATTTTTAAATTTTTCGAACTAATTCGGTTGTTTTAAAGTTTAAATGCCCAGATACCTAAAGACAAAATGGCCAAACAAGGAAGTAATTTTAAAAACAGTAAGCGTTCGGGAATTCAACCTAGATTACCTAAAAAGCCAGTTGGAGGTATGCAGAGTTGGCTGATGATTGGTCTAGCCATTACCATGGTTAGCATGTTCTTTTTTACAAAGCAAAGGACATTGCAGGAGATCAATCAAAATCAATTTGAATCCATGATTATTCAAAAGGAAGTGGAGGGCGTTGCGATTGTGAATGATCGTTTGGTCGAGGTGAGTTTGAAGTCTACTTATGTGAGTAAATATTTTAAGGATTCTCCACAGGGCATGATTTCGACTAAAAAGGGACCACATTTTGAGTTTCCAATTATTTCAAAAGAAGGCTTTGAGCAATTTCTTGAAGACCGACAAAAGAATTTCCCTCGCAATGAGCGAATTTTTGCTACTCCAGAAACAAGAACAGGTCCTTTGGATTGGTTGGGTACCTGGGGTTTTTTTATATTAATGGGCTTAAGTTTTTACTTCTTGTTTTTCCGTATGGGAGGCAGTGGAGGCGCTGGAGGCCAAATTTTTAATATTGGCCGAAGTCGTGCAACATTAATAGAAGGGGAAGCAAAGATTAAGATTACGTTTGACGATGTAGCGGGTTTAGATGAGGCAAAAGAGGAAATTCAAGAGATCGTTGAGTTCTTGAAATTCCCTAAAAAATTCACTGATTTAGGAGGTAAAATACCCAAAGGTGCCTTATTAGTTGGTCCTCCAGGTACGGGTAAAACACTCTTGGCGAAGGCTGTTGCTGGGGAAGCGGGTGTTCCATTTTTCTCTCTTTCAGGTTCTGATTTTGTTGAGATGTTTGTAGGAGTAGGTGCGGCTCGTGTTAGGGATTTGTTTAAGCAAGCTAAAGAAAAGGCACCTTGTATCATTTTTATAGATGAAATTGATGCGGTGGGTCGATCAAGAGGAAGAGGTCAAATGCCGGGTTCTAATGACGAAAGAGAGAATACTTTAAATTCATTATTAGTTGAAATGGATGGCTTTGCTACTGATTCAGGAATTATCATTTTGGCGGCGACAAATCGTCCAGATGTATTAGATCCAGCACTTTTAAGGCCTGGTCGATTTGATCGTACTATTTCGATTGACAAGCCAGATATTATTGGCCGAGAGGCTATTTTCAAAGTGCACTTGAAACCAGTAAAATTGGCTCCGGGGGTAGATCCTAAAGAATTATCAGCACAAACACCAGGGTTTGCTGGGGCTGAAATTGCCAATGTATGTAATGAGGCGGCTTTAATTGCCGCACGTCGTAATAAAACGGCCGTTGACATGGATGATTTCCAAGAAGCGATGGACCGGGTGATTGGTGGTTTGGAGAAGAAAAATAAATTAATTTCCCCATTAGAGAAGAAAATAGTTGCTTATCATGAGGCTGGCCATGCGATTGCGGGTTGGTTTTTGGAGCATGCTAATCCATTGGTTAAAGTATCGATTGTACCTAGAGGGGTGGCTGCATTAGGTTACGCTCAATATTTACCCAAGGAGCAGTTTTTGTATCGTACGGAGCAGTTGATGGATGAGATGTGTGTGACCTTAGGTGGAAGAGCTGCGGAGGAAATTATTTTTGGTAAAATATCAACGGGTGCGCAGAACGATTTGGAGCGAATCACAAAATTGGCTTATTCGATGGTTACCGTTTACGGAATGAATGATAAGTTGGGAAATATTTCATATTATGATTCGAAAGGGTCTGAATACCAATTTAACAAGCCATATTCAGAGCAAACGGCAAGAGAAATCGATGAAGAAGTTCGTAAGATTATCGCGGAGGCTTATGTGCGTACTAAGAAATTATTAAGTGATAAAAAGGATAAATTAACAATTCTAGCGGAGCAATTATTGAAAAAAGAAGTTCTTTTTCAAAGTGATTTAGAAGAGTTGGTCGGCCCTCGTCCTTTTGAGCAATTGACCTCGTATCAAGAGTTTATTAAGGGTGAAACGGAAAAGAAAAGAAAGGATGCCAAGGATGTACGGGATTTAGCTGAAATTGAGAAAAATGCGACTAAGAAAGTTGCTGCTAAACCCAAGCCCAGGAAGAAGCCGGTAGAGGAGCCTAAGGAGGATAAAAAGCCTGTGGCGAAAAGGGTGCCCAAAGCGAAGTAAACATATAAATTGGGTGGGGTTTAATCTCCACCTTTTTTTTGGATAATATATGATTGAAGTTCAAATACCAGCAGGCAAAAAAGCCTATTTTGCATCTGATTTTCATCTAGGATTTCCTAATAATGCTGAATCTTTGGCAAGGGAGAAATATATCATAGCTTGGCTAAGCCAAGTTCAAAAAGATGCATCGGATGTTTTTTTATTAGGTGACTTGTTTGATTTCTGGTTTGAATATAGCCAAGTGGTGCCCAAGGGTTTTGTTCGTTTTTTAGGCAAATTAGCCGAAATGAATGATGAAGGGATTCGAATTCATATTTTTGTAGGCAATCACGATTTATGGATGCAAAGCTATCTTAAAGAGGAAATGGGGGCCATTATTTATAATAAACCAACTGAATTTAGTTTTCATATTCAAGGGAAATCAGTTAAGGCTTTATTAGGGCATGGAGATGGTTTGGGTCCAGGAGATTATGGCTATAAGTTGTTAAAACAAATTTTTATTAATCCAATATCCATTTTTTTGTTTAAAATTTTGCATCCGGATTTAGGAGTGCGCCTAGCGCATTTGTGGTCAAATACGCGTAAATCAGATACGATTTCAGCTGGGGATGTTCCTTTTAATTCCGATACAGATTTTATTTTGAATTATGTAAGGGATCAGATGCATTCAGATGCAAAATCAAATAACATTAAAAAAGCGTATGTTTTTGGACATAGGCATCATCCCATAGCTTTTCCGTTGGGAGAGGGGGCCAACTATTATAATTTGGGTGATTGGTTTAGTCCCAATTTTAAAAATGCTTTTTACTTAGTTTTAGCTAATGAAGAATTTACATTCAAGCATAGTTCTATTATTTAGCCTCGTGCTTTTTGCGGCTAATTTAAAGGGACAGGAGTCCACTGAACAATGGCGGCCTACTTTTCATTTTTCACCTAAGAAAAATTGGACCAATGATCCCAATGGTTTAATCTATTTCAATGGATATTACCATTTGTTTTTTCAGTATAATCCTTCTGGCAGTCAATGGGGAAACATGAGTTGGGGTCATGCGAAAAGCAAGGATTTACAACATTGGGAGGAGTTGCCGGTGGCTATTCCCAAAGATTCAGCCTATATATTTTCTGGCTGTGTTGTGTTGGATAAAGACCATGTTTCAGGCTTAGGAGATCCTAAAAAACCCTTATTTATTGCGATATATACGGCTGACTTTCCTAACAAAGGCGAAGAACAACATTTGGCCTATTCAAATGATGAGGGGTTGACTTGGGTTAAATATGAAAAGAACCCGATCTTAAATATTCATTTAAAGGATTTTAGAGATCCTAATGTGTTCTGGTATGAACCAACTAAGCAATTTGTTATGGCGGTTTCAAAGCCCAAGGAATTCATCATTCAGTTTTATGGGTCTAAAAATTTAATTCAATGGGACTTATTAAGTGAGTTTGGACAGCAGGGTGATGTTGAAAAAATTTGGGAATGTCCTTCATTGATACAGCTTCCCGTGGAAGGCAAGCTAGGGAGAAAAAAATGGGTACTTTTTGTCTCTAGTCAGGGGCCATATAAAGACTATGTGGGTATGCAATATTTTGTGGGAGAGTTTGATGGAAAGAGTTTCAAAAATGATAACAAATCAGAAACCAAGCTTTATGTGGATTATGGCAAGGATTTTTATGCAGCAATTCCATTTTCAAATGTCCATTCAGAAAAGCCAATATGGCTAGGATGGGCATTAAACTGGGCTTATGCGAAGGATCAACCCACTGCCCCATGGCGTGGGCAAATGTCCTCTGTTCGGGAATTGTCGTTAGATGCTACGACTCAAGGTTTGAGACTAAAGCAATCATTTAAGCCCAAAATGGATCGTTTGAAGCCCGAATTTAAACGTGAAAATTTCAAGATTTCAAGTGCTTCTAAGCTACAGAATTTCAAATTTTCTAATAAAAAATCGTATTTGATTGAATTGGAAGTTCTAGGTTCGGAAGCTAAAAACTGGGGAATTTCAATTCATGGCGTTGGCGTAAACTCAAATGAGAAAATTGATATTGGTTTTGATGAGGTAAATAAACAATGGTTTGTCGACCGTAAAAAATCAGGTAAAATAATTCATAAAGGATTTTTGGTTGACGACCGATCTGAATTCATAAAAGGTAAGGGCAAGAAAATACGATTATTGCTCGATCATTCCATATTAGAGGTGCTGGCGCAAGATGGGCTTGTGGCTATTTCTTCCTTACGGTTTCCTATGGCAAGCGAAGAGGAGTTTCAGCTTTTTTCTGACGGCAAAGAAACTATTATCAAACAATTAACGATTTGGGGTCTTTGATTTAGGGAATCCTCAATTATTTTACTAATTTAAATTTTATTATTTTTTCAAATAGATTATTTATGTCCATTTCAACTACAAGATTAGAGGTAATGACTGAGTTAGGCCGGAATATGGACAACTTTGTTGCTCAATATTTAAACCCGATTGATAGCAATTGGCAGCCTTCAGATATGCTTCCAGATTCAACAAAAGATAATTTTTTTGATGAAGTAAAGTTATTGCAAGAAGCTGCAAAAGAGTTGCCTTATGATTATTGGGCTGTATTAATTGGGGATACAATCACTGAGGAGGCATTGCCAACGTACGAGTCATGGTTGATGGGAATGGATACGGTAAACCAACAAGATCAAGAAAATAGCTGGGTTCGTTGGATACGCAATTGGACTGCCGAAGAAGGGCGACATGGTAATTTATTAGGGACTTATTTATACTTATCAGGTAAGGTTGACATGCATTCTGTGGCTGTTTCAACCCAGTATTTAATTGCTGATGGTTTTGATATAGGTACTTCTGGCGATCCTTATCGCAACTTCATTTATACTTCGTTTCAAGAGATGGCAACGAACGTTTCTCATCGAAGAACGGCTTCATTAGCGAAACAGCACGGCAACTCATTATTATCAAGAATGTGCGCGCAGATTGCGGCGGATGAATTAAGGCATGCAAAAGCGTATAAGGCATTTGTCACCGAAATTTTCAAATTAGATCCATCTGAAATGATGATTGCATTTGCTGATATGATGAAAAAGAAAATCGTCATGCCTGCCCATTTTTTACGCGAAATTAACGGGGCTAAAAGCTCTGTTTATGAGCACTTTTCGGATGCGGCACAAAGAATCGGTGTGTATACAACCATGGATTACATCAGTATCATGCAAGGCTTAATTAAAGATTGGGATATTGAGAAAATGTCTGGATTAAATGATGTAGCTGAGAAGGCAAGAGATTATGTCGCTAATTTGCCAACGAGGTTAGAAAAGTTGGCCGATCGGGTTAAAATACCTGAATTA
This sequence comes from Spirosoma fluviale, assembly GCA_945860325.1. Lineage (GTDB taxonomy): Bacteria > Bacteroidota > Bacteroidia > Cytophagales > Spirosomataceae > Aquirufa > Aquirufa fluvialis_C. Next base: position 6,795 of record CAMARL010000067.1, read on the forward strand.
GCCTATCCGTTTACTTGGATTGTACAATAGATGAATGAAAAGTTGTCGATGGATGAGCTAAATAGGCTCGATGTGACACAATTTAAAAATTCAGAAAAGTTTCCATTTGTCATTGTTTTGGATGATATCCGAAGCATGAACAATGTAGGTTCAGCATTTCGAACGGCTGATTCATTCCGTTGTTCACATATTTATTTGTGTGGAATAACGGCAAAACCCCCACACAGAGAAATATCTAAAACTGCTTTAGGTGCCGATGAATCTGTGGATTGGACCTATTTTGAAAGTCCATCAATCTGCATACAATCCTTAAAGGACCTTGGTTTTAAAATAATATGCGTTGAGCAGGTAAAAGATTCAATCTCATTATTTGAATTTATACCTGATCAAAATCATACCTATGCTTTTGTGTTTGGCAATGAAGTGTTTGGGGTAAACGATTTGTTTATTAAATCAGCTGATTATTCGCTTGAAATACCTCAATTTGGGACTAAACATTCTTTAAATGTCTCTGTATGCATGGGAATTGTCAGCTATGATTTTGTTTCAAAACTCAAGATTTAATTTTTCAATGTTAAATTTTCATGTACTAATAAAAATTTAACACACTAAAATTTTTATTAATAATTTCTTTACATAGATTTAACATATAATTAAAATATAATACTATGAATGAATCTGATAAAGTACTAGTTGATGTTTTAGCAACAGTTGTATTGCCTAAATTGAAAGGTTTAAGCGAGAAAAATGCTAAGAAAATGGTTCAGTTGAGCCATAAAGCTTTGGGAGAAATTTCTAAGAAATATCATAAGTTGATGGACGAACAAGCTAAGGATTTAGCTAAGAAAAAAGAAAAAGCGGCCAAAGCGGCCAAGAAATTAGCCATCAAGGAAGCTAAAAAAAAACAAAAAGTAGCAAAAAAGGCATCTAAGCAAAAGCAAGTTTCGTTATTGTTAGACGTTCCAAAGCCAGCGGCAGCTATAAAGCCCGCAGTTGCGAGTGCATCAAAGTCTAAGGCACCAGCCAAGGCTCCAGCTCGAACTTCTGCTACTAAAAAATAATACGCTTATCCTTTAAAAATTGCGCTTATACCATTTCCTAAATGGGTATAAGCGCAATTTTTTATTTTAGCTGAAATTTGTTTTGCATATGATTTTATCCATACGTCAAGTAGTTAAAAAGTATTCAGACCATCTAGCCTTAGATCACATTGATTTGGAAATTCCTCGAGCTAAGATATTTGGGTTATTAGGCCCGAATGGAGCAGGTAAAACTTCATTAATTCGCATTATTAATCAGATTACTGCCCCTGATTCTGGACAAATAATTTTTGATGGAGAGCCACTTTCTGCCAAGCATGTAGATCAAATTGGTTACTTGCCAGAAGAAAGAGGACTGTATAAGAAAATGAAAGTAGGGGATCAGTTATTGTATTTGGCGCAGTTGAAAGGTATGTCTAAATCAGAGGCTATTTCGAAATTGAAAGATTGGTTTATTCGATTGGATATTAAAGATTGGTGGAATAAGCCGGTGGATGATTTATCTAAGGGTATGCAGCAGAAGACTCAATTTATTGCTACCGTAGTGCATGAGCCTAAACTTTTGATTCTAGATGAACCATTTTCCGGGTTTGATCCCATCAATGCGAATATGTTAAAAGATGAAATATTAGCTATTAAAGAGCGCGGGACCACTATTTTGTTTTCGACGCATCGGATGGAAACGGTAGAGGAGTTATGTGATGACATTGCGCTAATTAATCACTCAAGAGTTGTGTTAGCCGGGGAAAAAGTGGAAGTTCAAAATCGATATAAGCGGAACACATTTAAAATTAAGTATTTAGGTAATCTACCAACTGAGTTAAAAGGTATGGAGATTTTGTCGGTGAATAACCAATCTGCCACCTTAAAACTGGCGGTTGGCATCAGTTCAAATCAGGCTATATCTGAAATTATATCGCATGTTGACCTGTTAGAATTTCAAGAAATTATCCCCTCATTTAATGATATATTTATTCAAGTTGTAAACGAAACGAATGCATATGAATAAGATCTTATTAATTATACAGCGCGAATATATAACGAGAGTATTAAAGAAGTCTTTTTGGATCTCATCCTTATTGGCCCCTGTCTTAATTACGGCTATTTACGCGATACCTATTTGGTTAGCTATGAAAGACAAGGAAGTGAAGCGAGTGGAAATATTGGACTTAAGTGGTTTGTGGAAACAGAGTGACCTAGAGGATAAAGAGGTTGAATTTGTTTTTACTGCTGGCAAGGAACAGGAATTGAAAATGTTATTTGCTTCAAAAGGATATGATGCGTTTGTGAGTATCCC
>CAMARL010000068.1 GCA_945860325.1 Spirosoma fluviale
TTAATTTGGGGCAATAAATCACCAAATTTATCTTCAATCACCTTCAATGTTCTTTCTAAAACAAATGAATCATTTTCGCAAAGTGTATGAGAATGTAAACCTTCGATACCTTTTGGCAATATATTGCCTAAATCCGATCTTCTAATACCTAATCTAGAACCAGCAATACAAGGGTTATACATCTCAGTTTCCACTTCAGCATATTCTGGATTAATACGGACTCCACAAGAAATTCCATTTTTTACAGCCTGATCCACATATTGATTAACTTGGTTCAAAGAATTAAAGGTCATGTGACTTGCATACTTCATAAACTCATTAAATTCTGATGCAAGATAGGCAGGCGTATACGCATGGCACTTAATTCCCATCTCTTCGAATGCTAATCTCGCTTCATTTAATGAGCTAGAAGTCGCCCCAGATAAATATTTTTTGATCGTCCCAAAAACATGGTAAAAAGAAAAACCTTTTAGGGCACAAATAATCTCCACTCCCGCTTCTTTTTGAACCCGTTCCATTAATCTTAAATTATTTAATAATAATTTTTCTTCTAATACGTATGCCGGTGAAGCAATTTGAGGATATTGAATAAGCATATTAATAAGTATGTGGTAATTCGCCATTCACTTCCTCATGCCAAGGAAGCCCATGAATATTCAATAATTCCATAAATGGATCTGGGTTAAATTCTTCCACATTGTAAACACCTGGATTAAACCAGACGCCTTCACACATCAAAGAAGCACCGATCATGGCAGGAACACCGGTTGTATAAGAAACACCTTGGGCCTGAACTTCTTTATAGCAATCTGCATGATGACAGTTATTGTACACGTAATAACTCACATCTTGATTGTCTTTAATCCCTTTTATTTGGCAACCAATGGAAGTTTGACCCGAATAATTTTCTCCTAATGTACCTGGTTCTGGTAAAACAGCTTTTAAAAATTCTAAAGGGACAATATCTAAGCCATTAAATTTAATCGGATGAATAGAAGTCATCCCTACATTTTGTAAAACTTCTAGATGCGTTAAATAGGATTGACCAAAAGTCATCCAAAAACGAGCACGCTTGATGGTTGGAAAATTTTTAACTAACGATTCCAGTTCCTCATGATAAAGTAAATAAGATTCTTTAGGTCCGATATTAGGGTAACTTATAGGTTTGTGAATAGACATAGCGTCAATTTCTATCCATTCTCCATTTTCCCAATACTTACCTTTTTGAGTTATTTCTCTAATATTAATTTCAGGATTAAAATTTGTAGCAAAGGCTTTTCCGTGATCACCTGCATTACAATCAATAATATCGAGGTAATGTATTTCGTCAAAGTAGTGTTTATTGGCATAAGCGGTATAAACTCCTGTTACTCCAGGATCAAATCCACAACCTAATAAAGCCATCAAACCTGCTTCTTTGAAACGCTCTTGATACGCCCACTGCCAGGAATATTCAAATTTTGCTACATCCTTCGGCTCATAATTGGCCGTATCTAAATAATGAACACCCGTAGCTATGCAAGCATCCATAATCGTCAAATCCTGATATGGAAGGGCTACATTAATGACCATAAATGGCTTTTCTTGATTAAATAATTGGACCAAAGCTGGCACATTATCTGCATCCACTTGCCTCGTTTGTATGGAAATAGGCAGTCCTATTTTTTTGCATTCTTCGGCAATTGCATCACATTTTTTTAAAGTCCTAGAAGCTAAAACTACTTCCGAAAAATAGGCCGGATTCATTGCACATTTTTTTGCAACAACATTGCCTACACCGCCAGCGCCAATTATAATGACTTTTTTTCCCATATTAATTTAAAAAAGAATGCAAAAATACATATTGCAAGTTAGAATCCATACGGCACATTAAAATTTAATCTGCTTAAATGGCCTTATCGCCTTAACAAAGGAATTATACCAATATCCTCTCATTAACTCATCTTCTCGAACCCCCTTGCTTGTACTCGCATGTAAAAACAAAATTGAGTCCTTTTTAATATTTGAAACGATACCTACATGATTAATTATTCCAGATTGATTTGAAAAAAATACCCAATCTCCAAGCTGGATCTGATCGATTGAAACGGGAAGCCCAAATTCTAATTGCTGTGAGGTAGTTCTGGGGATTTGAAAAAAAGAACTCTCATACATCGTAAATAATAAACCTGAGCAATCTAGCCCATTGCTATCTGTTCCACCTAAACGATAAGGAACTCCTAAATACGAAAATCCTTTCTTAAATAATTGATCTAAATCATCTTGATTAAAAGTAGTTGATGAATTCTTTTTGTGGAATAAATGCGATGTACTGTGAAAGACTTTACATCCTTGACTTAAGCACAAAACCAAAAGAAGAATTAAAAATTTCTTACACATAGACAACATCTCTTTCACTCAAATATATCAATACACCTTTAGGATTATTGAAACCCATTTCATAAAGAATCTGACGATAATTCCCCAATTGTATTTTATGTTGATCATCTCTTTTTCCTGATTTAAAATCTATAATAAACACTTGTCCATCTTTATTAATTACTCGGTCAGGCCTATACACTGTTCCATCAGGGCATAATATATCATTTTCAACAAACAATAATTCGTCATCAATGAAAAAATCACGAATATTTTCATCCTCTAAAATGTCATTAATATCATCCCGGTATTCAAAAGAATTGCTTGAAATAGAACTAGCATAATATAAGCTCCAATCATCAATCCCTTTTAATTTGGCTAAAAAATCATGTAGTATATTTCCTTTTTCCCTTTTTTTATCGGCTAACGTAAACATATCGGATTTGGAAGAATCAACCCGAATTTGAGGTATTTCAAATAACGAAGACTGTATATCTACCAACTTATAGTCATATTCAAAGCCTTCTGATTTACTAATGCATTCAGGAATCAGATTTTCACTAAACACATAATGGGAAATATAATCCGTGTGCGGACTTGAAAACAAATAAGATTCATGGGATAATAGTCGGCCTTCATTTTCAGCCATCTTGCACAATAAATCGCCAACAGAAACATTAAATATAGCTTTAGTGGTACCGTGAGCATCATCTGATGGTTTGGCAACGATCAGGTGTAAATGTAATCTCGCGCGCGTAGCCCCTACATACAACATATTGAGAGCATCTAAAAATACCGCTTCTTTCTCATGTTGGCTTTGTTCGGTTAAATCATCAAAACCAATTAAAGTTTTAGCATTAACCTTACTATAAAAATGTGCTAAATTTTTATTTTCAGAGACTGTTAATTCATCATAAACTAGATTTTTTAAATCATACCATATTTTTTCTGTTCCGACTTGATGAGACCATGAGGCAAAAGGGATAATGACAATTGGATATTCCAAACCCTTAGATTTATGAATACTAGAAATGGTAATCGCATTCAAATGATCTGGAGAAGCAATACAGAAACTCGATTTATTATCCTCGTAATAATCCAAAAACTCAGATATCGAATTCGATTTTAGCAAAGAAAATTCATTCAAAATATCCAAATATTTAAATAAATATTCAGTTCCTTCCTTGTGAGTAAATAATTTAAATTGATCAATTAAATAATAGACAAAGGGAACAAGTAAAGAATCATTCAATTTAGAGGAATCCAATTTGATTGAATGAGCATTAAAAAATTCGATGCAATGACGCAGGTAATCTCCATTAACTTTTGAAATGTTTTCATTTATCGTTTCGGTCTGACCTACAAGCTGATTAAATTGAAACAATAGCTCGTGAAGCGTAAACTGATCAGGGTTGTTGGCCAATTTCATAAACGTATGAATAAAACCTACAATAGATGAATAATGAACCAAAAGGGAATCAGAAGAGATAACGGGGTATCCTAATTCTTTTAACTGAATCGCAATGAATTTAGAATCCTTATTTTTTCGAGTTAATATGGCAATATCCTTATAGAAAAATCCCTTTGAAATACTTTGCTTTATTTGATCTATGCAAATATCAAGCATCATCGTCGAGCTAGATACTTGGTTTTGCAAGTCATTTGATGGAATATTTACAACAACTATGTCAACAAATCCCTTACCTTTTCTTAGGTCTAATTGGGGTACTTGTTGCATATTTACGCCATAAATTGGACTTAATAAACTTGAATAAGTTTGATAGCTTATATTATTTGCAATAAAGTCAAAAAACTTATTATTGAATTCGACCACTTCTTTAGCACTTCTGTAATTATATTTTAAATTAATATTTTGAGTATTTTCTAATAAATAATCATACCTCATTTGATCTAACTCATTGGATTCAAGTTTATTGCCTAATAAATTCGAATTATTATTTGTCATAGACGCAATTAAACCAACCTCACCACCACGAAATTTATAAATGGATTGTTTGGGGTCGCCAACGAGTAAATTTCTTTTATTTATGCTAACAGAATTTTCTATCAAAGGCATAAAATTTTGCCATTGAAGGATGGAAGTATCTTGAAATTCGTCAATCAAAATATGAAAATAGCGATCCCCTAATTTCTCATAAATGAATGGGACGGGATCCTGAGAAATAACTTCATAAATCTTTTTCGAAAACTCAGAAATGGATACAGCGTTATTTTCAGCTTGATAAATGCTTAACTCGTCTACGACAGTACTTAATAAGGCTATTTTCTTAATATCCTTTTTAATTAAGTACAACAACAAATATTTATTAATTACCTCTTCATGTATGTCAACAAAAGATTGACTTAAAATGGATAGTTGGTCTGCAATCCCATCAATTTGAACCTTAGATAGTGGAGATGAACTAGCTGAATACCATTTACCAGAAGAAAAAGCATCTTTAATATAGGTGAATTTATTAGGTTCAAGTTCAGGATTTAAACTGAATTTTCTAAAGAAATTAATAGGACCCTTGGCTCCTCGAGCAAATTCTGATTCATCCACCTGAATGGATTCGACCAATACAATAATTTTATCTGCTATTTCTTTTAATTCATTTTGAATAGTTGAAATAAATTGGAAAATCTGGTTTTCAATCGTTATAAAATCAGTGATTGAAAAAGAACGAATATGGTCTTGAACCTTTAAAAAATCTTCCTGAAGACAAATTTTTAAATATTGATGGAAACCACTTCGAATTAAATTCCAATTACGTCCTTCATTTACTTCGTTACGTGCATAATCTAAAATGAGTTCTGTTAAATGCGGATCACCATGAAGATTTACTTTCTCCATTAATTGGTCTATCAGATCTTTAATCAGTTTATTTGAATCTAAAATAACTTCAAATTGACTTGGAAGATTAAGCTCCTCAACAAACGAGGCACTTAACCTTTGAACAAAACTATCAATCGTCATCACTGAAAAAAGTCCATAGTCTTGAAGAATTTGTTGCAAGGCAATTTGAGCACGTCTTGAAATTTCTTCTTTGCTAATGGGATCCCCAGATTCACCAAAATCATGATGAATGGTATTAATGATTTTCGAAAACTGATTGACTTGATCTTGAGAATAATTAAAAAATATAGGGTATTCAGCTATACCGGTTAAATATTCAATAATGCGAGAACGCATCTCTTCAGCCGCTTTTATCGTAAATGTCACTGCCAAAATCCTTCGAAAGTAACCTCTTTTTTCCTCTTCCTGCAAGGCTAATTTGATATACTCTAGGGTCAAAGTATACGTTTTTCCAGAACCAGCAGAAGCAGAATACAATCGAATACTCATATGAATTTCAAAAAATAAATTGTTTATGCAAGATAAAATAAAAATAGGATTAATTCTGTGTGGGTTTTATTCGCTATCTTTGTTTCCCGTAACCAAATAAAGAAAATCCTAATGTCTGGCAAGGGGAATCCCAAAAAATCAAAGTACATTTTTGTTACGGGTGGCGTAACAAGTTCTCTTGGAAAAGGCATCGTAGCATCTTCCCTTGCTAAGCTTTTACAGGCAAGAGGCTTGACATGTACCATTCAAAAATTTGACCCTTATATCAATATTGATCCCGGGACCTTAAATCCTTATGAACATGGCGAATGCTATGTCACGAATGATGGTGCGGAAACAGATTTAGACTTAGGTCATTATGAGCGGTTTTTAAATACCCCCACAAGTCAATCAAACAATATTACGACAGGCCGAATTTACCATAATGTCATAACCAAAGAGCGTAGAGGTGATTATTTAGGAAAAACCGTACAGGTTGTCCCTCACATTACGGATGAGATTAAGCGAAATTTTTTGATTTTGGGTGAGACAGGAAAGTTTGATATTGTCATCACTGAGATTGGCGGATGCGTCGGAGATATAGAATCACTACCATTTATAGAAGCTGCAAGGCAATTAAAATGGGATTTAGGCGAAAAAAATACCTTATTTATCCACTTAACTCTAATTCCATATTTAGCATCAGCTGGTGAATTAAAGACTAAGCCAACACAACATTCCGTAAAAACATTATCAGAATCAGGAATTCAACCCGATATTTTAGTTTGCCGCACGGAGCATCCACTTCCCCAAGAAATGAAAAGGAAGATTGGACTTTTTTGCAATGTCACAGAGCAAGATGTTATCGAAGCTAGAGATGCGGAAACCATTTACGATGTGCCTATACTTATGCAAGAACAAAGGTTGGATAGCCGAGTTCTTTATAAATTAGATATTTACAATGACGTGGATTCTAATTTGGTCCAATGGAAAAAGTTTTTAGAAAAATTAAAAGCTCCGAAATTTGAAATAACTATTGGCCTTATCGGAAAATACGTTGAACTAAAAGATTCCTATAAATCAATCGCAGAATCTTTTATACATGCAGGGGTATTCAATGAAATCAAAGTGAATTTAAAATGGATTTCATCTGAAACAATGGATGAGGATTTAGTCGAAGAAACATTAACAGGATTGGATGGTATTTTGGTAGCTCCTGGATTTGGTGAAAGAGGTATTCAAGGTAAAATAAATGCTGTAAAATATGCACGAGAGAATAAAATACCGTTTTTAGGGGTTTGTTTAGGTATGCAATGTGCAGTCATTGAATTTGCGAGAAATGTAATGGGATTAGATGGAGCACATTCCTTTGAAATGAATCCTGAAACTCAATATCCTGTGATAGATTTGATGGAATCGCAAAAAGATGTTTCTGCAAAAGGTGGAACTATGCGTTTAGGAGCCTATTCATGTAAAATTGAAAAAGGAACATTAGCTCATAAGGTTTATGGTAAATCATTGATTCAAGAAAGACATCGACACAGATATGAGTTTAACAACGCCTATCTAGAGAAATTTAAAGATGCTGGATTAGTTATGTCAGGTACAAATCCGGAATCCAATTTAGTTGAAATAGTAGAACTGCCTAATCATCCATTTTTCATTGGCGTTCAATTTCACCCAGAGTATAAATCAACCGTGGAAGCACCAGCCCCATTGTTTGTGCAATTTGTAAAAGCGGCTTACCAACATGCCGTTCCATTTATTAAAAATTCAAAATAGTATTTATGGATAAGAATTCAGTTACAGGAATCGTATTAATCATGGCAATGCTATTGGGCTATCAATATTTTTTTGCACCCAAAGAACCCATTGAAAATCCAAAAGCAAAAATTGAAGCTTCATCGCCAAAAAAGAAAGCTATTGTTCAATCAAATGCTGATTCAACATCGAAAGCAATCAATGTAGTCGCATCAGATACTTCAATTAAGGAAGAATTAAGCATTTTAGAAAACAACGAAATCAAAATCGTTACATCCAATTTAGGTGCTCGGATTATTTCGGTCCAACTAAAGAATTTCAAAAGTTATAAAAACTATGCGGCAGATGTTCCTACAGGTTTGTACATTTTTGACTCTAAAAAAGATCTATTCAATGTAGAAATACCTACACTTTCAGCTAAAATAAATTTGAATGCCTTAGCATATACCCTAGAGAAAAAAGATGGGGAGATATATTATACATCGGTATTGCCAACGGGAAAAAAAATCAAAGTAAAGTATAAATTAGCCGATAAAGGGTACCAACTTGGATATGGAATAGATGTTAGAGAAATATCGGATCAGATTTCAGGCAACGAATATCAAATTCATTGGAAGGAAAACATCTTGCAAAATGAAAAAGATATCAATGAAGAAAGAAAAGCAACGATCAACTACCTAATCACAGAAGATGAAGAATTCGACGCTTTATCAGAAAACCCTTCTTCCATTGAAACAGATAATATATTAAAACCTACAGATTGGATTGCATTTAAAAAGAAATATTTTTTAACTGGATTGGTTCCTGAAGGATCAAAATTTGTAAAAGCTTCGATCACATCCACTCCGAATTTATCTGATTCGACTTACATTAAGACATTAGATGCCCAAATTACAGGATCAACACAGGATTTAAAATCAGGTAAATCAAACTTCAACTTTTACTTTGGTCCTAATGATTATTCCATCGTAAAAACCATCGCACCTTCTTTTGGTAAAAATGTTAAACTTAGCTATGATTTCTTGTTACCCATCACGAGATACATATTTGTACCCCTATTTGAATTTCTTGAAAGCATATTTTCAAACTACGGTTTACTAATTATCATATTGGTTTTAATCATCAAAACTGCCCTATTGCCACTGACATATAAATCATATGTGTCCATGGCAAAAACGAGAATTTTAGCTCCTGAAATAGCCGCTATTAAAGAGAAAATTGGAGATGATGCGGCTAAGGTTCAACAAGAAACCATGAAGCTATATGGCGAAGTGGGAGTAAATCCATTGAGCGGCTGTGTTCCCGTATTAGCTACTATGCCTGT